>NZ_JBIMSN010000007.1:0-2399 GCF_043944905.1 Antrihabitans spumae | reverse complement strand
CCCGCGTCAAAGTCGTCTGCACCACCCTCACAGAAGCCAGCACGACGACGATCGAGAAAATCGAATTCCTCGCACTGTGCGCGGCGAAAATCCTCACCCCCGGCCCGCTGCGACGTGAGATCTGGCGACTATGGATGGAAGCCGACCCGAAAGAAGCCACCGAAGCTCGAGAGCAGTCGACGAAGACTGATCGCACCGCCTATGTGCGGAAAGGCACTGCCGGGTTGTCGTGGCTCTCCGCAGCCATCACCGACCTCGAAGGTGTCGAAGCCGATCAACTCCTCGACGAAATCGCCGACACCGTCTGCCCCGAAGACTCCCGCAGCCGTAACGCCCGCCGCGCCGACGGACTGATGGCCCTGCTGCACGGTGAGCGGTCGTTGCGGTGTGACTGCCGATCGGTCGATTGTCCGACGCGCGACGTCGAACTAACCCCGCGGCGAGGACATCTCGCCCAGATCGTCATCGACGCGAAAACCCTGCTGGGCCTGAGCGCTGATCCAGCACACCTCGGTGACGGAACACCGATCGATGCGGACCTGGCGCGCATCCTCGCCGCCGACGCGACCTGGCAAGCCATCCTGGTCGAACTACGATCCGCCGCGATGGCAGCGGCAGGACAGGACACGGATGGCGACAGCAGCGACTCGGTTGGCGATCATGGAGATGAGCCAACGAAGCCCGCAGCGACGGATCCGACCGCTGACCAATATGCGGGATCGGACTGCACCGACGACACCGACGACACCGACACTGCCGGCGGTGGCGACGGTCGCGCTAGCAGTGACGTCACCGATCCGAGGGTCGCAGCCGGTTCTCCGATCGACGACGAGTCCGAGGTCGATCACGACACCGAACACGACACCGATGTCGACTCCGAACCTGTTGACCCCGAACCGGATTCACCACCCGCAGAGGTCGAGTACCTGCACTACCTCCGCCGCGGCCGAAAACACCGACCCGGCGCCATAGCCCACCCCACGACGACGGCACCGCCCTGCCTGCACCGTGCCCGCAGCGTCGGAAAAGTCATCGACGACATCCTCACCGCCATCGCCGACGACGCATCCCTGCGCCGCGGGGTGCATCCCGACGGACACGGCGGACACCTCGAACCTCCACCCGGTGCATTGATCTACCGACCCCGCGCCGAAGTCGCCGAGTTGGTCCGCGCCGCCTACCCCACCTGCGTGTTCCCGAACTGCACCGTCCCGTCCCGCACATGCGAACTCGACCACCGCGTCCCGTTCAATCACCCCAACCCCGCCGCGGGTGGCTGGACCATCTTCGACAATCTCCAACCGCTGTGTAAAAGGCATCACGACATCAAAACCTGGCAACTGTGGACCTGCACCGCCCTCCCCGGCGGCGCCATCCTCTGGACCAGCCCCACCCACACCCCGCACATCACGCTGCCCAGCCACCACGCCATCGTCGGCGCACCCCAACCCGAGCCGGAAACCGTCGAATCAGTCCCGACACCCAGCTACACCGACCCACTCACCGCCTACGAAGCCAACGAACTGCTCTACGAACCCACCTGGTGGGAAACCTTCGCCGACACCGACGCGACGGCAACATTCGCCGACCACGACCCCTACCTCCGAGACCGCTACCGCGAACACCTCGCCATCATCAGCAAACGAGTCGGCGACGGCAAACCTCCGTGGGAACGAACCCCGGACCCGGCTCCGGAGAATGCGATTTCAATTTCACATTCGGTGGGTTCCAACGCGCTGTTAGGCATCTCCACAACAGCTGCCAGGAAGGTCTATGCAATCTACCAAAAATGTTGTGCCATAAAGGAACAACTACTTCGCCAGGTTGACGGACGTCATATCGGCCATCTATAAATAGCGAACTGTTCGGCGTCTTGGGGCACCGAGAAAAACTCGATTCAAGGAGCTGTAACAATGGCGTGCAGTCAACGGTCTCGGCGAGCACTTCTCGTCATCAGTGCGGTCATGGTTGCATGTGCAGCGACGACCTCCTCGACCGTAGCGAGCGCTGATCCGGTCGTAACCCAACCTGCTCTACCGTTCCCAATTCCCCCGCTGCCACCGGAATTCGATCCGAATTTCTACAATCCGCCGCTCGCAGCGTATGAGGATAAGCAGCCCGGCGAAATTATCGCCGCTCGCCAAGTAAATCTTGGCTTCAGTTCTGTGCTTCCGATCAACGCGGCGTCCTGGCAGTTGTCGTATAGATCCACCAACACCCGCGGTGAGCCGATCTCTGCCGTCACGACGGTGCTGCAGCCGCGCAAATCGAAGGGTCCAGTTCGGGACAAGTTACTGTCCTACCAATTCCCGATCGACTCACTCGCCCACTACTGCGACCCCTGGGGTGTACCAATGATCTTGGACAGTGACTCTCGTTTTGAGAGAGGATCTGTACGT
>NZ_JBIMSN010000069.1:0-3354 GCF_043944905.1 Antrihabitans spumae | reverse complement strand
CTGACCAAACAGGGTCACGCGGCGACCACCTCGTTACACCACGCGTTTGGGCTTGACCGGCCGAATGCTGCGTTTGCCGCTGGCCCACTGGCCGGACGGATCACCTTGGACGGTGTTCGGGCTACGGAGAATTTCGCCGAAGCCGGACTGGCAGGCACCTCCACCAAAGTTGCACTGGCTGGATACTCGGGAGGAGCAATCGCCACCGGCCACGCAGCAGAACTGCATGCCTCCTACGCACCCGACCTAAACATTGTCGGTGCCGCCGAAGGCGGCATTCCCGCCGACCTCAACGCCGCCCTCAATATGGCGAACAACAATGCCGGCGCCGGCATTGTCTGGGCCGGAGCTATCGGAGTGTCCCGCGAATACCCGGAACTTGCACAGTATTTCGCCGAGCACATCAACGATTTCGGCAAAGGGCTCACTCAGGCGAAAGACAACCTTTGCCTGGCCTATCAAGCGGCGAGTTTCCCGTTCTTGAATATGAAGGGCCTCTTCGACACCCCCGAGCCGCTCAACGAGCCGATTCCAGCCGCAGTGTTGGACAAGATACGAATGGGACATGCGGTACCGGACGTGCCGATGTACATGTATCAGGCGAATCCGGACTGGCTGATCCCTGTCGGGCCGGTCAACAATCTCGTGAACACCTACTGCCAGTCACCGACAGCACAGGTTCGGTACGCACGCGATCACTTCAGCGAGCACGCGACGCTACCGTTTCTCGCTGTACCGAGCGTAATCATTTGGCTGAAAGACCGCCTCGACGGAATCCCTGCCGAACCAGGTTGCAGCACCACCGATGTCGGATCCATAGCGTTGGATCAGTCGGCCTGGCCATTGTTCGCTGGAGCAGTGGGACCACTCGTTGCCGATCTCTTCGGCAAACCTGTCGGAGAATGAGTTGCGCAGCACTACATTTGGTTGATGTTTCTTGCCGATCTCAGCGCCGCACTACCTGAGGGACGGTTGATCGTCGATCCCGACGTAGTCGATCGCTATCTGCACGACGAAGCCGAGTGGGCACCCTACGAACGCCCACTCGCGGTGCTCCGACCTCGAACAGCCGAAGAAGTCCAGATCGCGGTGCAATTGTGCGTGCGGCACCGGACCCCCGTCGTTCCGCGTGGTGCGGGCACGGGCCTGTCGGGCAGGCGGAGCGCATGCGACACGCGACTGCCTCGTCGTCGCATTCGACTCGATGACGGCGATCAAAGAAATCGACCCGCTCGAGCGGCTGGCCGTCGTCGAACCGGGTGTGGTCAACGACGACCTCCGAAATGCCTGTGCCGCAGAGGGATTGTGGTATCCACCGGATCCGGCAAGCTCACCGTGGTCGACCATCGGCGGCAACGTCGCCACGAACGCAGGTGGTGTCTGCTGCGTAAAGTACGGCGTCACAAAAGATTACGTGCTCGGCCTCCAGATTGTGACAGGGACGGGCGAGCTCGTCCGCCTAGGCCGCCGTACAGCGAAGGGCGTGGCCGGCTACGACCTTGCCGCGCTGATGGTCGGTTCGGAGGGAACGCTCGGCGTGATCACCGAGATCACCGTCCGGCTTCGACCGACTCGCGCACCCGAACGGACGGTTGCCGGTTACTTCGATTCGATCGTCGACGCCGGCCGCGCTGTCGAAGCAGTCGCCGCGGCAGGAATCACACCGTCGGCGCTGGAACTGATCGACAGGCATTGCCTGCTGGCCGTCGACGCGTGGAAGAACATGGGATTGTCGGTCGACGCCAACGTCGTCCTACTCGGTCGAATCGACACACCAGGCTCGCTGGGCGATGACGAGGCTGCCACGATGCGCGCCGCCTTCGACAAGTCCGGGGCCAGCTGGAGCGCGCAGTCCTCCGATCAGGCCGAAGCAGACGCGCTGTTCGCCGCACGCAGGCTTGCGTACCCGGCATTGGAGCGCCTCGGTCCAGTATTGACCGAGGACATCTGCGTGCCGATCCACGCGGTCCCCGAGATGTTGTCCAGAATCGAAAGCATTGCGACACAATGGGATACAACGATCGCTAACATTGCTCACGCAGGCGACGGCAACCTCCATCCGCTGTTGATAGCCCCACACGACGACGACGCAGCCCGCCAACGAGCGCAAGCCGCGTTCGACGACATCATCGATGCGGCGCTGGACCTCCGCGGAACCGTTTCCGGCGAGCACGGCATCGGACTACTGAAGATGAGCGGTCTGGCGAAAGAACTACCGCCCGCAGTGCTCGACATGCACCACAACATCAAGAGGGCGTTGGACCCAACCAATATCCTCAACCCGGGAAAGGTATTCTCGCGATCGATCTAGTTGATCACGGACCAATCACGATCGGATTCGGTGTCGATTCGGTTGCGAAATGCTTCGATAAACCAACCGTGTCCCTTTTATTTATGTGAGTCGGATCACCTAGTGCGGTTTTAGCAAAACCGCAGCTCTAGCCGCTTTTCTGCGAACCCAACCGACAGAATCTGCGTCCTACTACGGGGCGCGTTTTTGGTCTGTTCATCTTCTGTTAACCTTCCGCGACCATTCTGTGATCTGTCGTCAATAGACAGAAACGTCACCAACCCGAAGTTCCCCAAGTTGCGCCATGACGACCGTGAAGCACTCCCGCTTCTGACTAGTACATCCACGAATAGCACGTAGTGCACCAGCGACCGACCCGACGTCTTTCGCTTCGAGTGCACGCTGCCAAGTGCTAGCCGATCACGGCCGAACTTGTAAGGAACCACTTCATCATGCGTGCCACCACTTCCCTCGTTTCGCGTAAACGCACCGCGTCGATCGCACACACCGGCAGCGCCGCCGTGTTGGCCCTTGCTGCAGTTGCCGCACTGGCAACCACCGGCAGCGCCACCAACGCAGACGCCGATCCCATCGAACTGGTCGCGATCGTTGCGCCGATCACACAGCCCGTGCCGGTTGTGGCACCCATCCTTCCGCCGCCGCCGCCGGCTCCGGTCTACGCAAACAACCTCGACGGCTGGATCCGCCAGGCGCTGGACGTCCTCCGTGCCCATAACATCCCGGGCAGCTACGACGCCATCATGCGCAACATCATGCGCGAGTCGACCGGCAACCCGCGTGCCATCAATCTCTACGACTCGAACGCGGCGGCAGGCATTCCCTCCAAGGGACTGCTGCAGGTGATCGATCCGACCTTCGCGGCGTACCACGTCGAGGGCACCTCACTCGATATCTACGATCCTGTCGCGAACATCGTCGCAGCCTGCAACTACGCGGCACACCGCTACGGCTCGATGGACAACGTCAACTCGGCGTACTGACCGCAACTAGCCCAGATCTTTCTCCGGGCTGACGTGCCGGCTTGATCTGTTTCGGATTGGGTT
>NZ_JBIMSN010000068.1:0-2315 GCF_043944905.1 Antrihabitans spumae | reverse complement strand
CGAAACCATCAACCCGAACCGCTCAGGCCAGCACGCGCCCCGCGTGAAAGATCCGGGCTAGTCGGACGAACAAACAGGTTCCTCGTGATCGGTAGTCTTGCCGCATGCCCGCATCTCAGAGTTGCGACATCGTTATCACTGGTGCCGATATCCTCGCGCTGGAGTCGCCGACGGGTCACCTGGCCGGTCATTCGATCGCCATCGCCGACGGCGTGATCGTCGCCGTCGATCCTGCCCCTGACGTCGAATCCGCCTGGGCTCCTCGGCGCCGCGTCGACGCGGCCGGCTGCGTTGTCTGTCCTGGGTTCGTAGATGCCCACGTACATTTCGGCGCATTCCTCGGAGCGGCTCGCAACTACTCGGCAGCGCGCACAGAAGGCATGTTCTCAGGGGGAGGTCGCCCGGAGACGGTCATTCCAGCCATCGTCGGAATGCTCGCCGCACCAATACCCGACGCCCTCGTTTCGGCCGTCGTTGCGACTGTCATGGCGTCGATGCTGCGAGCCGGATTCACCTCCGTCGTGGATGCAGGCTCACCCGGGGTGCTCGGAGTAGCGACCGCCGCCCGCTCTGTCGGCATTCGGGCGGCGGTAGGGCCGAGCGTTGCTGATCAATGGCACACAGCGGCCGGCGAACTCGTGCGGCAGGCTGATACGGCCACGGTGTTGGACGCAGCGCGCAACGTGATCGAGAGTATCGACGGCATGGCAGACGGGCGAATCCGCGCTGCCCTGTCCGGGATCGATCCACTCGCATGTTCCGACGACCTCCTGGGCGGCATCAGCGAACTCGCCAGCGCCTACGACATCCCGACGCATCTGCACGCTTATGTGACACCTGAGGCCGTACGCGCCCAGGACCGTGCGGAAGGTCGCACCACCACGGCGCGGCTTCTCGACAGCGGCATCCTGGACGCCCGCTGCACCCTGATGCACGCCGGTGCCGTCACTGACGACGATGTCTCCGAGTTTGTCAGGACCGGTGTAACGGTCAATCACAACCCAGGCGGCAACGCTGTACTCGGGTTCGGGATCGCTTCCGGCCAGACGGTACCGCGCTTACTAGAGGCTGGCGTACCCATTGTGCTGGGAAGCGACTTGGCACCTTTGACGGTGTCGACACCATTCGAGACGATGCGCGCGGCTTTGATCGTTCAGCGTGAGACCGCAGGGTCGGACATGGCCTTGACGCTCGAGCAGGTGCTGACGATGGCCACGAATTCCGGGGTGAGTACGGGCAGACCGTCGCAGATAGGGCGCATCACTGTCGGGCAACTTGCCGATCTCACAATCGTGAGTACTACTCGACACATCATCTTGGAATGAGCCACCCCGTTCCGGCGTTAGGTCTGCACGCGCGGGCATCCGACGTCACAACTGTCATCGTCGCCGGACGCGTGGTCGTGGACGACGGTGCGCTCGTCGACGAAGACGAAGACGAACTCCGCGCCCGCGCCGTGGCAACCATCGAATCGATCAGGTAGCACGACCGGCAGTTTACTGGTAACCCTGCGTATTCGATTTCGTCGTATTCGCCTTGATCTGTCGGCTTAAGGCTTCAATCGCAGGGATTCAACCCACTTGTTCTGCCGGCGGTCGAAGTGGTCGCGAAGTCGGTCCTCGACATGTTCGGGATCCCAGACCGCCACTCGCTCCAGCCCGAGACATTCCTCAATCGTTGCCGGCGTCTCGCCGTGGGCTCCCGAAGTCGGGTCGCTCCAATAGATACTAATGGCCTTGTTGATGGGGTCTTGCTTGGTGTAGCGATGGGTATGCGACTGCTCGTTCTGGGTGAGTGGAACGGTGTCGAGCAATTCCCAACGGCCACCTCGCCGAAATGCCCGATCCATCACCCAGACAGTGAAAGCGATTGGTGTGTCGACCAATTCGAGGAGATCGACTGGTTCTCCGGGCGTACCCACTCGATTGTAGAACTCGACGGATACACCGGTGAGCTGCCGACCGTAGGCGCAGCGCCGATCGTCCAGGTCGATTCGGACGACGCGCCCAGCGGCTCTGTTTGCGCGAGCCTTCACGACGTTGCGGTCGCGGTTGCTTTCAACCATCTACCTATCGTGCCATCCGTGGGTGATTGGGTGGATCGATCTCGAATCGAATCCCATCGGCATCGAGATGCGCCATCCGGAGCCGGACGAAATATTCGAAACATGTTGTTAGAGTAAATGATACGAAATACGCAGGGTTCTACTGGTAACCCTGCATATATGATTTAGTCGTATTCTCGCCGACTAGCCCAGATCTTTCTCCGGGCTGACGTGCCGGCTTGATCTGTTTCGGATTGGGTTTTCGATCTTG
>NZ_JBIMSN010000067.1:0-937 GCF_043944905.1 Antrihabitans spumae | reverse complement strand
CCTCATCCAGGCTGCATAGCCAGAAAATCCCCGTGTCCAACATCCGGGGTCAAGGCCCTGACGACGCTCACCGAAGTCGAAGGCCCCCTTGCTGTGATCGTCAGGCCGTATGACGTACTTGTTGATCTGAGTCCCCGGTACCGCTGCCAGTAGCTCTGCTCAGTACCGCTTGTACGGATCGTTCACTGTCCCCTGGATCGCTTCGATACGTGTTCACAGTTGGCTTTCTGCTGCACTTTTCAACCCTGATCCTCGACCTCATATATGCAGGTCAGGCCTGTACCAACTAGAGGTCCCTATAGTGGTTCTTCTCTGTTCTCCTGTCTGTCGAGAAGGGTAGGGGCAGACCCAGATTTCAACGGTGGGTAGACCCGGAGAGGAATGGAGTAGCCGTGCTCTTCTGCGACCTTGGTCATGATCGTGCAGACCTTGGCCTTGAGGGACTCGGGAACCAGAACTGAGTCGTGGACCGGATAGAGAGAGAAACCTGTCTGCCTCAGTACACGGATCGATATGGTGTGCATTAGGTCCGAATCAACGCGCTGGAGCTTGACTCCTAAATCGGTAAAGAACAGCGGCTTGATCCATGGATAGGCAGCAACTACTGAGTCGACTAAGCGGGTTGTAAAACGATAGAGCTCTTCCGGGCGGCGTGGCGAATGAAGGCTGATGGTCGCGGGCACGGAAGGCAGCTCGAGAATCTTCGTGGAAACCGCGTGGACCATGGCGTCGCGACTGCTTGCGTCGGCCGACAGGCCTGCCGCAACGACGATTTTGATGACATCTCGCAGCTCCGCCGATTCGCCTCTGGTGAGATTCGCGACTGGAATGTCGTAAAGGTCCCGCTCGTACGGCAACGTCACGCCTGCCAGGGCTCCCGCTAGCCCAGATCTTTCTCCGGGCTGACGTGCCGGCTTGATCTGTTTCGGATTGGGTT
>NZ_JBIMSN010000066.1:0-4118 GCF_043944905.1 Antrihabitans spumae | reverse complement strand
ACCCAATCCGAAACAGATCAAGCCGGCACGTCAGCCCGGAGAAAGATCTGGGCTAGTCGAGATGATGGGCGGCTCGTTTGTTGGAATGCGAATGGGCAGCCACGATACGCGGGAGCCACGTTATCTAGGCACGCGCGGGGCAGCGATCCTGGTATGTGATCCCGGCTTCACCGTTAGACCAGATCCATTTTCTCAGATAACCGAGCGTTCTTTGACCTAATAAGGAACTCAGATGCGCGCTCGTTTGGAGATGATGTGTCACTCCCGGGTGACCGGGCGAGAAATCATCGCAAGACACACGGGTTGGCCGGTTGGGTGGATATAGATTTGGACGTTTGGATGGAGATTCCGAAACCCCCGATGACAATTGCAGCGATAGTGAACCTAACCGCGTCGCTCGCTTGTCCTACCAGTTCCGTATCTGCTCTGTGGTCTCGAACTTGAGGTAACGCCAGCTCTGCGGTGGTTCGACGCCTAATTCGCGTAGGCTGCGAAGCGGGACAGGCGTAGTCGCGGGTGTTACGCCGCGAAGTACGAGGCCGAATGCCCTTTCGGCGCCAGCGAAGTAGCTATAATAGTCTTTCGTCGCAATCGCCGCTGCAGAACGGGCGTATTTCCACATGTCAACTGGTGAGGCCTCAATTACCGTCTCTATGATTGCCCAGCCAACTACCGCTTTGACTGGACTGGATGAGTACAGGACCACGAGCGTGCCTGGATTTACCTTCGGCTTCGTCCGGCGCAATTCTATTGTCTTCGATCCACGGAGTATCGCCTCCGCGTAGCGGGGGCGAACCGATACCAGAAGAGACCGGCCGTTATCGGCCGCTCCGTCTTCGTGCACGCTCTCCATGAGTTCCGTCATGTCAGCGTCCCTTCGTCGTACAGTATCTTGAATAGCGAATTGTCTATCCTGCGTGGACCCTGGCTTGGTAATTTTGCACCTGAAAAGCGTCGCAGCGTATTCAAGGGAATTGGCCTTTCGAAAATCTCCGTATCCGTAAATCGGAGTACGCCAACGCGATTCTTGTCGTCCGCGGCGTTGCGGATCATCGACAAGTTCCAAACGCCGAGTTGCTTGAAGGATTGATAGAGCGATTCGGGGGTGCCGGTGGAGCTTTCCAGCAGTCGGGAACACGCAACGACCTGCATGTCTTGCTCGCTTGAGTACCAAAGAAGTCTGGCCGGCGCTTGAAGCTGCATCCTCGCTGAGCGATAGTAGACGTGCTCGCGTGATAGTCCGAGCTCTACGGAACGTGATATGAGAGTGTTAGCGTGCCCGAGAAGTTCGTACGCGAAATTACTCTTGATTGGAACAAAGTAATTCGGCAGGTCACCATCAATAATCTTTACCGGCCACCAAATTCGCTCAAGTTCTGCGATCTGCTCTGCTGTTGGACATGCGGATTCCAACATCGATAGGTCTCCGCCAGCCGCCATGACCATCCGGCGCACTTCCTCCCACGCACTGCATTTGGATATTACGTAGGCTATAGCTACACCGCCACTACCGGCAGCGAAGCCCTCGACTTCGAGGAGCGCGCGGGTGGTTCGGCTTATGTAGGGGTCTTCGACCAAAATTGCCGAAGACGACAAGGAAACGGCCGTGCGGCGAAGGGAAAAGATTATCTGACGCGCTACAGTACTGCTTAGTTCTGACGGATTCACGCGCAAGAACGGTATTCGCAACCTCTCTGGACTGCTCGTGTCAACTGCCCACGCTGCCATTAACGTGCCATCGGGCGCGTGGAGCAAGCTGCGTTGCACTTGTTGCGTGGACTCCTCTGCGAGATCCTTTAGTCGCCGCTTGAACGCAGATCTTCGTTCACCATCCGCATTGTTTAGCATGTTGGCGAGTTTGGGGCTGTTCCACTCTGAGTGGTCACCCCTGGTTATCTCATAGGTGGTCTCTGCCAAGCGGGCAGGCTGATAGTCCTGCCAGTGTTCTCGTCGATGTAGGAAGCCCTTGAGTTCAGATGGATCGATTACGGCGATACCGAATCGATCGAAGGCTGCGGTTCCCAATTGCCGAACAGCGTTGTCGTCCCGAGTCAGGAAGATGTTCGCTCCGCCGACGATAGCTTCGGCCAACAACTGAGCGTCTGTTCTGAGGCTTGGGTCGCTATCGATTGCATCAGGCGGCACGACACTCAAAATCGTGGCCTTAGTTGAAGCAACTTCAGCAGGATTGCCGGACAGTTTTCTATACGTCGACGCGGTCTGCACCAACCGATTGCGCTCGTTCGCGTCGACAGTTTTATTCAGTTCGGACGGCACGGAGAAGGGCACCGCCAAAGTTATCTGTTGATCGCCAGCGAGGAGGGCTACTGATCCAGAAAATCTGTCCCGTCGTTCTTTCCGTTGGGTGTGCAAGTCTGAGAATACGTTGCTATCGACAGCGACGATCGGAGAATCGATTTCTTGTGGAGGCAGTGAGAAGAGATCAAAGTTGTCCACGTTTGGACGCCACCATACAGTGAGGAGGTGTCCGGCGGCGCTCCGGCCCCGTACGTCAGTCTGTGGCTGAAATCCGAGTTTTGGCCACATTGAATCTGCTGGCCAATCGCGTCTGCATTTTAGTCGCAGACCCGGCAGGTGACTGTTTCGCTCACTGACTTCGGTGATTAGTCGGGCAGCAAGCTTCTTGCCCGTATGCCCGGTGTCTACGCATATGTGAACGATGCGGACGTATTTTTCGGTCGGGTCAAAAATGCAATAAGCTGCAAGGGTATCGTCGTGCGTGATTGCAGCAATTACGTGCTGTCGGTTCGCAGCTTCGATATACCCGGCCCGGGGCAAGAAACCCAGGGTTCGCCGGTTGTGATCGCCAAGAGCAATGACCTTTATCATGTACGCCGACGACGCGCCTGCGATCGTAACGAGCCGATACGACGCTGCATCGGTCTCCACCCCACGAAGTATGCAGCAATGGTGCGCGATTGCTGTGCGGCGGGCGGGCTGCGCGCGCGGTGTCGCGACGGTGACACTCCTTATCGACCGGGTTGCGGTATACGCCTTTGCTGGCAGATGTCGGTACCGAGGCAAGCTGGCGCCCATCAGCCATCCTTAACGTCGGTCGGATGCGGTGCTGCGGCCACGAGCCTCAAGGATAGAACATATGTTCGATATCGGCTAGGTCGGCGACGCCGCGTTACGAGGGAGGGCCCTCCGGTACAGCATGCCTTCTCGCGTACGCGCTACCTTCAGGCATGGCTGTCTCACCGTCGAATTGGGTGGAGTTCCCCGATTACCGCCGCTATGAAGCAACGAGGCAAGAGGCAAACAATGCCTTGATGGCTCTGTTGGCTGGTTCGAGTCTGGCTGCCCACACGCTGCAACTTACCTCGGCCTCCCGCCAGCTGCTTCCGCAAATATTTCCTGGCGTGGCGCATATCGAATACTTTCAGCTCCGGACGGATGTAGCTAAGGAGATTCTTTCGGAGACCGGCCAGCACCTCGGCGCCGTTGCGCTACCGTATGCGCTTGCTCTCCATGAAGACTTCGTGACAACTGTCGTCGACAGTGTTGTTTCGTTCGGCTACCAGCGCCGAGCCATGGGAAATGGGCCGGTAACCCACAATCGCGTGAGTGCGTGGAATATGCATGAGGCTGTCGAGATGACGCTTGACTCCACGGTGGCACCGACGGCTCCGTCGACATACTTGGAGCTATTTCACCTCCTACGTGAGATGAGAAATTCCCATATTCATTCGGGAGGGAGGGCTTCTGTGCGGCTGCACAAGCAAATTGCAAGAATGAGCGCGGCCGCCACTAGTGAATGGCGCCGGTTGGACCGCCGCCTGCCTGCTGATGTAATCGAGAACGGTCGAGTACGTTTCACAATCTTCGACATCTTCACTGTATTTGCAGTGATCAAGGTCCTCGGGCGTGAAATAAATGCGAAGTTGCGCGACGGCCTGGCGCCGAAGGAGTGGGGTGTAGTCGCCGTCAACGACTATGCAGGCATCACCCCGCACCCGCCCAAGACGGATGCCTGGATGCTCGGTCTTCTTGGGCACGTTTCGCTGAACTATGCAGCGGCCGCGCTGACCAAAAACGTGCTAGCCCAGATCTTTCTCCGGGCTGACGTGCCGGCTTGATCTGTTTCGGATTGGGTT
>NZ_JBIMSN010000065.1:0-6464 GCF_043944905.1 Antrihabitans spumae | reverse complement strand
CCGAGGGCGAACAGCCCGACCCGCAACGGAACAGCCTGCGTCACATCGAACCCAGCGCCGACCAATCCCGCTACCGCAGCGAGTAACTCGCCCTCGACGACCGTTGCCGGCACTACGTCTGGCACTGCCTGCGACGTCGGCACGACCACCTGTACGCCAACGCCATCGATCGCCGGATACACCGTCCGCAACACCTCGTGCCGCTCGACGACGTCCGAGATCGCAGCTCGCAACGCTTCGATATCCAGGGCGCCCGACAACCGGACCGCCACCGGAATGTTATTGACTGCCGAGCCTGGTTCCAACCGGTTCAAGAACCACATTCGTTGCTGCGCCAACGACAATGGAACTCGCTCCGGACGCATTCGCGGCCCCAACGCCACCCGGCCACCGCGTCCCACATGGCGTTCCAACCGCACGGCCAAGGCCTCGACGGTGCTCGCTTCGAACAGCACCCGCACCGGCACCCGCGCGTCCAAGGCAACGCCCAACCGCGCCACGACCCGCGTGGCGATCAGCGAGTTGCCACCTAACTCGAAGAAGTCGTCGTTGACGCCGACGCGCTCGACACCGAGCAATTCCGCGAATACCCCTGCGACAATCTCCTCGACCGGCGTCGACGGCACCCGAAACGCCCGCACTTCGAACACGGGCTCCGGCAACGCCCGCCGATCGACTTTCCCCGATGCCGTCAACGGGAATTCGTCGATGACCACCACTGCCGACGGAACCATGTACGAGGGCACCCGCGTCCCCACGAACTCTCGCAAATCCCGCACATCGATCACGGCCCCCGCGACAGGAACCACGTAGCCCACCAACTGACTGCCGACTCGCGGGTCGACCCGGGCCACCACGACAGCGCGCGCCACCGACTCCGCCGCCAGCAATACGGACTCGATCTCACCAAGTTCGACTCGCTGACCTCGCACCTTTACCTGAAAGTCCGTGCGCCCCAAGTATTCCAGCTCACCGAACCGGTTCCACCGCACCAGATCACCGGTCCGGTACAACCGCTCGCCCACGGCAAAGGGGTTTGCCACAAACCGTTCACCAGTCAGGTCTGCCCGACCGAAGTAGCCGCGCGCCAACTGGACACCCGAAACGTACAACTCGCCAGCAACGCCTGCTGGCACATGACTCAAGCGCGAATCCAGCACGTAAACACCGGAATTCCAGACTGGCCTACCGATCGGCATTGCCGAACGCTGCTCGTCGCGACTACGCTTCCACGCGGTGATGACCTCCACCTCGGCGGGTCCGTACCAATTGTGCAAATCCGCAGAACTCTGCGCTGCAAATCGGTCAGCCAGGTCGGATTGCAGTGCTTCACCGGCGGCGAAGACTCGGCGCAGGCTCGCGCCGACCGCGGGCGCCGTCGCGAGGTACAGATCGAGCATCGACGGAACGAAGTGGACGGTCGTCACACTGTGTCGTTCGATCATCTGCGAAAGGTAGAAGGGATCCTTGTGTCCCTGCGGCGCCGCAATGACCATCACCGCGCCGGTGTGCAACGTCCACAGCATTTCCCAGATGGAGATGTCGAAGACAATCGGGGTCTTGTGCAGAACGACGTCGGTGCCGTCGAGCGGGTAACGATCTTGCGCCCACAGCAGTTGGCTGACCGTCGCAGCGTGCGGCAGCGCCACACCCTTAGGCTGGCCGGTCGAGCCCGAGGTGTAAATGAGGTAAGCGGTGTTCATGGGGCGCAGCGCGGCAGTCCGCTCCGCATCCGAAATCCGGCTTCCAGAAACATGTTCGAGCGCGATCCGGTCGATCTCGATTCTTTCGACGCTCGCAGGAATTACGGCCTCGTCGGCGCTCACCACGAGGACTGCGCGCGGGCCGGCTGACTCGACAACGTGTGCAAGGCGTTCGGCGGGTTGGTCAGGATCCAATGGGACGTAGACGCCGCCTGCCTTCAGGATCGCGTAGAGCGCCACGACCAGTTCGATCGATCGGTTCATGGCAACGCCTACCACGATCTCAGGTCCGACACCAAGCGAAATCAAGTGCCGGGCAATCTTGTTCGCTCGTTCATCGAGATCCACATACGTCAGTGTCTCGTTTTCGAACACGACAGCAACCGCGTCGGGCGTGCGGACAACCTGATCATCGAACAACGAAACAAGCGTCACGTCAGCGGCGATGGGCTGAGCGGTGTCGTTATAGCTCGCCAACAGTGCGCGTTCGTCAGCATCGAGGATGTCGATGTCGCCTACCTTGCGATCGACGTTTGCGATGATGGATTCGACGATCCGCTCGAAGCGAGCGGCAAATCGAGTCGCGGTTTCTCGCTCGAAGAGATCGGTCGCGAAAATTATCGACCCCGAAATTCCCATCGGCGAACCCGACTCGTCGAACTGCTCCTCCAGCGTGAACTGCAGGTCGAACTTCGCAAGTTCCGTCTCGACTTCGACGCCGCGCAGCGTCAAACCTGGCAATTCCAGGTGTGTTTGTGCGAAATTCTGCAAAACGAGCAAGGTCTGAAATAGCGGCGAGTGGGCCGTGGAACGTGTCGGTGCCAGTTCATCGACTAACCACTCGAAGGGAAGTTCGGCGTGATCGAATGCTGCAACGTCGGTGCGCCGAACGTTGTCGACGAGATCGCGGAACGAGATGTTCGAGTCGACTTCGGTTCGCAGCACCAACGTGTTGACGAACATTCCTATGAGGCCTTCAAGTACCTTGTCCCCCCGGCCGGCGATCGGAGTTCCGACCGCAATGTCGGCCGAACCGGAGAGTCGGGCCAACAAAACCGCAACCGCTGCGTGAAGGACCATGAACAGTGTGCTGTTCTGCTCACGAGCCAGCTTGTACAACTGCTCGTGGGCACCCTGGTCCAGTGCGAATTGCAATGACTCGCCGCGATTGGACTGAACGCTCGGCCGGGGGCGGTCGGCAGGCAGATCGAGTACCGCCGGAATCCCGTCCAGTGCCTCGCGCCAGTAGGCGATCTGGCGCGCCGCAACGGAGGTCGGGTCAGTGGCCGAACCGAGCAAGTCCAGTTGCCGCAGCGCGTAATCGGCGTACTGCACGGGCAGTGGCGCAAATGCCGGGCTCTCGCCGCGCGACCGCGCCTCATAGGCGATCATGACGTCGCGCGCGAGCGGGCCGAGCGAGGAGCCGTCGCACGCGATGTGATGAATCACCACGGCGAGAACATGATCGGAAGGATCGACTTCGAAAAGACTTACCCGCACGGGAATTTCGCCCGCCAAATCGAAGCCTCGACCGGCGACTTCGGCAACGTTGGGGACCAGCTCGGTCGAATCGACATGCGCAAACGCAATTTCGATCGCAGCATCGCCCGCGTCGAGTATCTGCTGAACGGGTTCGCCGTCGATGGTCGGGTATATCGTCCGCAACGATTCGTGCCGCGAGATCACGTCCGCGAGTGCAGCATTGATCGCATCGGTGTCGAGATCCCCGACCAAACGGACGACGAGAGGCACGTTGTAGACCGCCGAGCTGGCCTCGAACTGCCCGAGAAACCACATCCGCTGCTGCGCGTACGACAACGGTAGCCGCGCCGGGCGAGGACGCGCCACAATCTCTTTGGACTTGTGGTCCCCCGCGGGCATGGCCTCGATGCGGGCCGCGAGACCGGCGACGGTAGACGCCGAGAACAGCTCCCGTGCACCGATTCGCCAGCCGAGGATCGAACTCAGCCGCGCCGTGACGCTCGTTGCCATCAGGGAGTTTCCGCCGAGTTCGAAAAAGTTGTCGTGCGCGCCAATAGGACTCGTGTCGAGCACGTCGGCGAAAACCTCGGCGACCGTCTGCTCCAAACCCGCTGTGGGCTCGATGAATTCGGCATGTTCGAGAGTCGGAGCGGGAAGTGCTGCCCGATCTAACTTCCCGACCGGAGTGAGCGGAATTTTGTCGATCACAGCGATTGTTGTCGGAACCATGTATCCAGGCACCGACTGTCCGACGTGCTCAAGCAGGGCGGCCGTGTCGACGATCGAGCCGACAGTCGGCACCACATACGACACCAGAATTTGGGCGCCGGTGCCGATTTCGCGGCCAACGGTGACCGCGAAATCGACATCGGGGTGCGAAACGAGAACGGAGTCGATTTCGCCGAGCTCGATCCGGTATCCGCGGATCTTTACCTGAAAGTCGTTCCGCCCAACGTATTCGACTTCATTTTTCGGCGTCGATCGGACGATGTCGCCCGTTCGATACAGCCGCCCGCCAGGCGCTCCGAAGGGATTTGCGACGAAACGCGCGGCAGTCAGCGAAGGTCGGGCGTGGTAACCGCGGGCCAATCCCGGACCGGCCAAATACAGCTCGCCCGCAACGCCCTGCGGTACTTCCCCGAGTCTCGCATCGAGAATCTGGTTCGATACACCCCTAATGCCGCGCCCGATCGTCACCGGTTCGCCAGGCTGCAGCGCCTCGGAAATATTCGTCATGATCGTCGTTTCGGTCGGACCATAACCGTTGTGGAATCGGCACTTACTTCCCCACCGACTTACCAATTCCGGCGGACAGGCTTCGCCGCCCACAACGATCATCTCGACCGAGTCAAGCCCGCTCGGATCCACGGACGCCAGGGCCGCCGGAGTGATAAACCCATGGGTGACACGCTCCTCAGCAATGAGCGCGGCGAGCTCCGATCCACCGAACACCGTGTCGGGAGCAATGACCATAGTCGAGCTGGCGCCGATTGCCAGGAGCAATTCGAGAACCGCGGCGTCGAAGCTGGGCGACGCGAAATGCAGTGTCCGCGAGGCGGACGTCAATTGATAGCGCTCCACTTGCTCAGCGCAGAAGGCTCCCAAACCCGCCTGGGTTACAACGACGCCCTTCGGACGCCCAGTCGAACCTGACGTGTAGATAACATAGGCCGGGTGTTCAGCTCGCAATTGCGATAGCCGGTCACCGAAGGCAATAGAGTCGTCGGGGAGTTTTGAGATCGCCGAAGAAGTATCCGGATCGTCCAGAACGATCCATTCCACAGTCGCAGGCAGTCCGTCCCGGAACTCGGCCGTAGTGATGCCGACCGCGACGCCCGAATCGGTAAGCATGTGCAGGACACGATCTTCCGGATAACCGGGGTCGATAGGAACGAAGGCGGCGCCTGATTTCGCGATACCCCACACCGAGGTTACAGACTCGATCGACCTGGCCAACGCGACCGCTACCAGGCCCTCGGGGCCGATCCGCCGGCCGATGAGCATGCGCGCCAATTGTGAGGACTGCCTGTCCAGATCCTCATAGGACCTCTTCCGGCCTTCGCAAGTCACCGCATCGGCACTCGGCGCGCGCTCGGCGGCCAGCGACATCAGTTGGGGAAGCAAGACCACCCTGGCGGCGCGTGGCCGCGCCGGTCGCCGGCGCGCGGGGGCTTTGTCGCGGTCCGCCTTGTGGTCGTCCATCACTCACCCCGATCGTCGCGCACCCACGTTGGGCACCGATGTTGCATGCACTACCTCGCTCCACGTCGTGGTCGATGCGCATATGACTAATGCGAGTCTATCCCGGATCTTTCGCGTGCCTGATGTGCTGGCATGAGCGGTTTCGGATTTGGTTGTTGATCTTGGATTGTCCGGTATGCGTTAGCGGTATCGCCCACGCAGCGGGTGCTGCGTGTTCCACGGTCCCGGGTGTGCCGTTCGGCTGTCGGTTCGGGTTGGTGCTGGTCAGCCGGGCTGTAGGCGCGTCACGGCGGCGACGTCGAGTGCTCCCGCCGGGGGCGTGGGCCGACCGTCGGAGTCGGGTTTTTCGGGCATAGCTGGCGATGCAGGCGGCGATGGAGAACAGGCGCAGTCCTAGCCGTTGGGGCTTTTCATCGGCACGCGTCGTGGTCGTGGAGTGCGATCAGTTGCAGCCGTGCCGGCAATTCCATGTCGAATCGCACGACCGCGCACCATATCCGGGTCTGGTCAAACCCGTGCAGCGGAAGGTTCTGCAACGCAGCATCTTTGGCGTTGCGGATGCGATCCTCTTAGCGGTTCCGGCAGTGGCGAAGTACAGGTCGGCCAACTGACCCGTTCCGGCGCTGGTGGCGAACGCGGTCAACCGCCGGCCGTTGGAGTCGGCGAACCGGAACTGTGCGCATTCTTCCCGACGATTACCGCATCCCGTCGGGCCAGCCCAGCAGCGCACATAACCCGGTTGACGCGGCCACCCACCCGCCGGACCTGCCCGTCGGCGTCGTAGGACGGCATCCACGCGGTATCGCGGATCAGTCCGACTGTGGCGGGTCTGGCCTCGGTCAGGCCGAACCAGTTCGTGTACAGATGGCACCGCTTGTGCAGGTAGTCGAGGATTCGTGGGTGTCCCGCAGAATCGGAGCGCACCAGCACTTTGCGCTCGACTTAATAGTCGGGTGCAAACGGTAACTACATGCACCAGCCAACACCGTCTTGTGGTCGGCGGCATTATTGCTATTGCGTGTCGTCTGCCATGAGCATGGGACCACTGTGAGCTGATTTCTGCCAGGTGCATGGGAC
>NZ_JBIMSN010000064.1:0-4253 GCF_043944905.1 Antrihabitans spumae | reverse complement strand
TCGAAAACCCAATCCGAAACAGATCAAGCCGGCACGTCAGCCCGGAGAAAGATCTGGGCTAAAGTGTGATCCGTGACACTTCAGAAAGAGGGCGGCAGGGGTGCGGGCGTACGGCGTCCGCGTTTCGACCCCGAGCTAAAGGCCGGTCTTGCGGTGGTCGGTGGGGTATTTCCGCCAACCATTACCCCCGACTTGATCCCGTTCATGCGACGGTCTTATGCGTCTCCGCCGGTGGCGGAGATCCTCGAGGGCCGCCAAGTCCTCCATGACGAGTACACCGTCCGGGGTCACGGCGGCGACGGGATCGTAGTCTCGGTCTTCCGATCCCCCGACCATCCCGGATCGCGGCCGGCCATCGTGTACGCCCACTCGGGTGGGCTAATGTTCGGCGCTCGCTTCAATGCGTTGGCGATGAACCTCGACTGGGTCGAGCAGCTCGGCGCCGTTCTCGTGTGCCCCGAGTACCGGTTGGCACCGGAATTCCAAGACCCGTATGCCCGCGAGGATCTATACGCCACCCTCGTGTGGTCAGTCGCCAACGCCGGTGATCTGAGCATCGACCCCCGTCGAGTGATGGTCGCCGGCGCTAGCGCCGGGGGCGGTCTGGCCGCTGGCGCCGCACTGGCCGCCCGCGACCGATCGGGTCCTGCGCTGTGCGGACAGCTGCTCGTCTATCCGATGCTCGACGACCGGGGGCGAACCCCGTCTACCGGGCAGTTCGACGGCGTCGGGGTGTGGGACCGCATCAGCAACGAGACCGGGTGGGTGGCGGTGCTGGGTGACAGGTACGGCGGCGACGACGTCTCGCCCTATATCGCCCCTGCTCGCGCTACCGACCTCACCGGCCTTCCACCGGCGTTCATCGACGTGGGATCGGCGGAAATCTTCCGCGACGAGGCGATCGACTACGCGACCGCGATCTGGCGGGCCGGTGGTGACGCCGAGCTGCACGTATGGACCGGTGGGTTTCATGCCTTCGACATTTTCGCCCCGCATACCGCGCTCGCCCAGGGAATGATGCGTGCCCGTTTCGATTGGGTGGCGAATCGGTTGTCCGACTGAGTTTCTCGCAGGTGAAGCTACACAGAACAAAGGAGTTCACGATGACCACGACGAATAGCAGCTCGATCGCCGAGGCAGTCGACCGCGTCGTTCAGGACGCGGCGTATCGGGTCCCCGGCGTCGTCGCCGGCGTCACGACTGCGGAGGAGGCGGTATACCTCGGGGCCTCGGGATACCGCGACCTGGGCACCAAGACGCCGATGACCACCGACTCGGTGTTCGCGATCTTCTCCACCACGAAGGCCCTAACGGGTGTCGCGGCACTGCAGCTGCGCGAGAGCGG
This sequence comes from Antrihabitans spumae, assembly GCF_043944905.1. Classification (NCBI taxonomy): domain Bacteria; kingdom Bacillati; phylum Actinomycetota; class Actinomycetes; order Mycobacteriales; family Nocardiaceae; genus Antrihabitans; species Antrihabitans spumae. The sequence continues at coordinate 2,908 of NZ_JBIMSN010000064.1, read as the reverse complement.
CGACCTTGACTTCGACGCGCCGGCAAAAGAGTACGCTCCGGCGCTCGGCGAGGTGCAAGTCCTTGATGGATTTGACGATAACGGCGATCCGGTCCTGCGGGCGCCCAAGTCCGACATAACCACCAAGCAACTGCTGCTCCACACTGCGGGTTTCGGATACGACTTCTTCAACGAGCAGTACAACCGTCTCGCGGAGAACCATGGGCAGCCCAGCATCGTCACTTCGAGTCGTCGCGCTCTGCAGACCCCTTTGCTGTTCGATCCGGGCGAGCAGTGGGAGTACGGCAGCAACATCGACTGGGCCGGACAGGTGATCGAGGGGATTACCGGCCGCCGGCTCGGTGAGGTGTTCCGCGACCGCATCCTCACCCCGCTGGGCATGACCAACACATCGTTCACCCTTGACGGCGACATGGAATCGCGGGTGGCGACCATGCACCAGCGTGGCGCTGACGGGGCGCTCGAACCAACCGACTTCCGCCTGCCCGACCCCGAGGTCCACATGGGTGGTCACGGCCTGTACTCGACGGTCGGGGATTATCTGTCCTTCATTCGGATGTGGCTCAACGACGGCTCGGCGCCGTCGGGCGAGCAGATCCTGCGGCCCGACACCGTCGAGTTCGCCGCGCAGAACCACCTCGGCGATCTCAAGGTCAAGGTGCTCCCCGGGGTGATCCCCACTCTGAGCAACGACGCAGAGTTCTTCCCCGGCCAGTCCAAGTCCTGGGCTTACACCTTCATGGTGAATGACGAGGAGGCGCCGACGGGACGTCCCGCTGGCAGCGTGGCCTGGGCGGGGCTGGCAAATCTTTACTACTGGATCGACCGGCGCAACTCGATCGGCGGGTATTGGGCCACGCAGATCTTCCCGTTCGCCGATGCGGACTCCGTGACCGGTTACCTGGACCTGGAAACCGCGACTTACCGGGCGTTGCGCGGCTGACAATGGGTCTCGCCTGTCCGTCGCCGTCCCGTCGCTGAGGAGTTCGTGATGCAGGAGCTGCTCGGCAGAATCGCGGCACTTGATCCCGACGCCAGTCTGGGTATTCGAGTGATCGCCTGCTTCGACGAACTCATCGTCGGTGACGTGAACACCCGTGGGCTGCTGGCTGCCGCAGCGTCGCTGGCGGGGTGCCCGGCAGGGGCGAAGACCGGCGCTGGGAGGACCGAGCTACGGCTCGGTCCTTCCGGCAACGTGCTGGAAGGCGCCCGCCCCGACGACGTCACGGTCAGTCAGCTTCCGGGGGGTGTCCGCGTCTGGTTGGAGCGCAGCGGGCCGCCACACGCCAACGACGCGATCATTCTCGAGCGATTAGCGCTAGCGGTGGGCGTAAGGGCGGGGATTGAACGCCGGGAGATCGAGCCGCGCCGTGATCTGCGAGTCGTGCTTGACTCGTCGACGTCCGCGTCGGAGCGAGCCGAGGCAGCCGGACGGCTGGGCCTCGACGCGACCCGGACCCACAGGGTGGTGGCCGCTCCGCTGTTCGCTGTGTGGGCATCCCATCCGGCGGGCCCCTCGGACGTCATCAGCACCGCGTTTGGTCCGGTACACGCCACGATCGTGCCTGCCACGACCACCGAGCTCGACGTGCGACCGTCGGGGGTCGGCATTGCAACCCCCGTCGACGACCTGAAGTCGTCGTTCCGCACCGCACTCGTCGCGGTCCGGCTGTGTCGCCCGCCGTCGGACCCGTTCGTCTGCGCGGACCGTTACGGCGGGCTGACTCAGCTCCTCGCCGACGCCGGACCATCCACGATCGCCACCAGCGACTCGGCCCGCATCGCTACGGTGATGACCCACCCGTGGGCCGATTCCACCATCGAGGCCATCCTGGCCACGTCGTCAGTACGCCAGGCCGCCCGCCGCGCCGGCGTCCACCACAGCACGGTGCAGACGCGGTCCGAGCTCCTCCGCGCAGAGGTCGGCTTCGACTTCCAGGACGGGTACGGCCGCATCAGGCTCGGCCTGGCATATCTGGCGTGGCGGCTCGAATCCTCTCGGGTTTTCGACCTTCCCGCTCCCGGGTAAGACGAACCCGGGAAACTCCCTGATTATGTCGACTCAAGCCGAATCCCATGTCGTTCAACCGGTTTGAAATGCGAGCGTAGATAGCATATCAACAAAAGGTTGTAGCCTTTGACTGCAGACCTACGACCTCGAGATAGCCAGACGCCACTTTGGGTGCCGACAAGCCCACTGACATAAGATCTATTATCGGCTAAATCTGTGGCTAGTTTCTGGCCACTGTAGCGGCTAGAATGGATGCATGACGACAGTGCCTCTCGGTGAAGCCAAGGACAAGCTCTCCGCGCTCGTTGACAGCGCCGAGAGCACGCACGACATCATCACGATCACCAAACACGGCAAACCCGCCGCGGTGCTCATGTCGGCTGACGACCTCGAATCGCTGCACGAAACGATCTACTGGCTCTCACGTGCCGGCATCCGCGAAGCTGTCGCGGCCGCCGACGTCGAGTACGCAGCCGGCCAAACCGTCTCCCTTGAGGACCTGCGCGCCGAACACGGCATGCCGCCGGCATGAGCGACAACCCCACAGACTCGGACGACCCGTACCGCGTCGAGGTCGCATCCCCCGCACGCCGCGACCTGCAACGACTCCCGTCCCGGATCGTCCACGCCGTCATCGAGTTCATCTCCGGACCCCTCGCCGGCAACCCCCACCGCCTCAGCAAACCGCTACGCGACGACCTCGAAGGCCTCCACAGCGCCCGCCGCGGCGACTACCGCATCCTTCTGCGCATCGACGACCCCAACCACACCATCGTCATCGTCAAGATCGACCACCGCGCCCACGCCTACCGCACCTAACCCTCAGCGCCACAACACATCTGAACCGCCCCGGTGAGTCCGGAGACTTCATTCTTTGGGAAGGATGGAGTCATGTCA
>NZ_JBIMSN010000063.1:0-33028 GCF_043944905.1 Antrihabitans spumae | reverse complement strand
CGTTCCCGAAACAGCTCCGTCACGAAACCGTTCCCGCCGATCCACCCCCATTAGTCTTTCTGGTGGTCAGGACCACCGAAAGGACTCACGAGGCCGAAGGCCAACTGCCGTTCGTCGCGCGAAATCGACCGCTTGTCGCACAGAACGACACCCTGGCGAGTGTCCTCCTTTATGCCCTACTGCTGTGACCTCCATCTCACTAGCGTCTGACACATCAGACCTAGACCGAGGAGTGCTCCATGGCCACCATCCCTCTCAGCGCGAACGGACCGGACCAAGTCCGGATAGCCTCCGCTGCGGAGTTCACCGCAATGCAGGCAAGTCCTGAATTTCAGGACCTGCGGAAGCGATTGCGCAACTTCGTCTTTCCGATGACTGCCTTTTTCTTGATCTGGTACGTCGTGTACGTACTGCTCGCCGCGTACGCGCACGACTTCATGGCGACCAAGCTCTTCGGCAACATCAATGTCGGCCTGGTCCTCGGTCTTGCTCAATTCGTCACCACGTTCGCCATCACGGGGATCTACATTCGCTTCGCCAACAAACAGCTCGATCCGCGCGCCGCGGCCATCCGCGCCGAACTCGAAGGACCCCGGTCATGAGCATTCTTGCCGCACCAGCAGAGACGGTAGGTAGTCCGCTCGCCAACATGGCCATCTTCGCGGCTTTCGTGACTGTCACGATGGTCGTCGTCATCCGCGCCGGACGTAACAACAAGACCGCATCCGACTTCTACACCGGCGGACGCGGATTCTCCGGGCCGCAGAACGGCGTTGCGATCGCAGGTGACTACCTCTCGGCCGCAAGCTTCCTCGGAATCGCCGGCGCGATCGCCGTTTACGGCTACGACGGCTTCCTGTACTCGATCGGCTTTCTCGTCGCCTGGCTCGTAGCTTTGCTGCTCGTTGCCGAAATGCTCAGGAACACCGGCAAATTCACCATGGCCGACGTGCTGAGCTTCAGGCTCAAGCAGGGACCGGTGCGGACCGCCGCAGCACTGTCGACACTCACCGTCTCACTGTTCTACTTGCTCGCGCAGATGGCAGGCGCAGGCGGTCTCGTTGCACTGCTGCTCGACATCTCCGACCGCACAGGGCAATCCATCGTCATCGCCGTCGTCGGAATCTTGATGATCGTCTACGTCTTGGTCGGTGGCATGAAGGGCACCACCTGGGTGCAGATCATCAAGGCTGTTCTGCTCATTGCAGGCGCCGCATTTATGACCGTCCTCGTGTTCGCGAAATTCGGTTTCAACCTGTCGGAGATCCTCGGATCGGCGCAGGAGAAGGTGTCCGGATCGGCCGCCGAAGCTGTCGCTGCGCGTGACGTTCTCGCTCCCGGTGCCCAGTACGGCGGCAGCGAGATGTCGAAGTTGAACTTCCTGTCACTCGGCCTCGCACTCGTGCTCGGTACAGCGGGTCTCCCCCACGTTCTGATGCGCTTCTACACGGTCCCGACAGCGAAGGAAGCTCGTCGTTCGGTCGTGTGGGCAATCGCGCTCATCGGTGCGTTCTACCTGTTCACACTGGTTCTCGGCTACGGCGCAGCCGCAATTGTCGGACCCGACCGCATCCTCGCCGCTGCCGGTGGCCAGAACTCCGCGGCTCCCCTGCTCGCCTTCGAACTCGGCGGCGTGATCCTGCTCGGCATCATCTCGGCGGTCGCATTCGCAACCATTCTTGCCGTCGTTGCCGGCCTGACCATCACTGCTTCGGCCTCGTTCGCCCACGACATCTATGCAAGTGTCATCCGCAAGGGTGAGGCCACCAACGACGAGCAGGTCAGGGTATCTCGCATCACTGCTGTCGTAATCGGTGTTCTCGCAATCGGTCTCGGCATCCTGGCAAACGGACAGAACATCGCGTTCCTGGTCGCCCTCGCCTTCGCCGTCGCAGCAGCAGCCAACCTGCCGACGATCCTGTACTCGCTGTTCTGGAAGCGCTTCAACACCCGCGGTGCGCTGTGGAGCATGTACGGCGGCCTGATCTCGACCATCGTGCTCATCGTGTTCTCCCCCGCGGTGTCCGGCAACAAAACCGCGATGATCCCGGGCTCCGACTTCGACTACTTCCCACTGTCGAACCCCGGAATCGTCTCCATCCCACTCGCATTCATCCTCGGCATCGTCGGGACGTTGACGTCGAGCACGAAGGAGAGCGAAGCGAAGCAGGCCGAGATGGAGGTCCGCTCCATCACCGGTGTCGGCGCCGAAAAGGCCACCGCACACTGACCTCGGCACCACCCCAACCTACTTGCAACGTCTACCTGAGAGATTGACAGCTATGACCTCGAGCCTCGAAACCGAACCGGTCTCCTATCCCCCAGCGGAGGAGTTCGCAGCCACTGCGAACGCAGGGTCCGAACTGCAGGAGGCAGCCGATGCCGACCGGCTTGCCTTCTGGGCGACGCAAGCCAACCGCTTGCACTGGCACGAGCAGTGGACCGAAGTACTGGATTGGAAGGGTGCTGACTCCGACTACATCGCGAAGTGGTTTGTCGGCGGCAAGCTGAACGTCGCCTACAACTGCGTCGACCGCCACGTCATCGACGGTTACGGCAACCAGGTAGCGATTCACTGGGAAGGCGAGCCCGGCGACTCGCGGGAGCTCACCTACGCACAGCTTCTAGCCGAAGTGAGCAGGGCTGCAAACTATTTCACCGAAATCGGGCTTACCGCCGGCGATCGGGTCGCGATCTACATGCCGATGATTCCCGAGGCCATCGTCACGATGCTGGCGTGCGCTCGACTCGGTTTGATCCATTCGGTTGTGTTCGCAGGCTTCTCCTCGAGCGCGCTGCGGCAGCGGGTCGACGACGCCGAGGCTCGGTTGGTCGTGACAACGGACGGTCAGTGGCGTCGCGGCAAGCCGGCGCCACTGAAAGCAGCCGTCGACGAGGCGCTGGCGAAGGGTGAGCATTCCGTCGAGCACGTCCTCGTCGTTCGGCGCACCGAAAGCGAAGTCGTGTGGACCGAGAATCGTGATGTGTGGTGGCACGACACGGTCGCGAACGCGTCCGATCAGCACGAGGCCCAGCCGTTCGACTCCGAGCACCCACTCTTCGTGCTCTACACATCGGGCACGACCGGTAAGCCGAAGGGCATCGTTCACACTTCGGGTGGCTACCTGACCCAGACGTCGTACACCCACCACTACGTCTTCGACCACAAGCCGGGCAAAGACGTCTACTGGTGCACCGCCGACATCGGCTGGGTCACCGGCCACAGCTACATCGTCTACGGACCACTGTCGAACCGCGTCACCCAGGTCGTCTACGAGGGCACGCCCAACTCCCCCGACGAGCACCGACACTGGAACATCGTCGAAAAGTACGGCGTGTCAATCTATTACACGGCACCGACGCTGGTTCGCACGTTCATGAAGTGGGGTCGCCAGATCCCGCAGGCGCACGACCTGTCCTCGATCCGCCTGCTCGGCTCGGTCGGCGAACCCATCAACCCGGAAGCGTGGCGCTGGTACCGCGAGGTGATCGGCGGCAACAAAGCACCCATCGTCGACACCTGGTGGCAGACCGAAACCGGCGCGATCATGATGTCGCCACTGCCGGGAGTGACTTCGACCAAGCCGGGCGCAGCGATGGGTCCGTTGCCGGGGATCTCGGCGAAGGTCGTCGACGAGAACGGTGTGGAAGTCGTTCTCGGTGAGACGGAAGCAAACGGCTACCTCGTCCTCGACGAACCGTGGCCAGCCATGCTTCGCGGCATCTGGGGTGACACCGAACGCTACAAGTCCACCTACTGGGACCGTTACGCCGAGCAGGGCTGGTACTTCGCAGGCGACGGCGCCAGGATCGACGTCGACGGTGCCTACTGGATCCTCGGCCGCGTCGACGACGTGATGAACGTATCCGGACATCGCATCTCGACGGCCGAAGTCGAGTCGGCACTCGTCGGGCACCACAGCGTCGCGGAAGCCGCTGTTGTCGGAGCCACCGACGCGACGACCGGGCAGGGCATCGTTGCTTTCGTCATCCTCAAGGCAAGTAGCGGCTCGAGTGACGAGTTGATCGGTGAGCTGGTCGCACATGTCGCGCACGACATCGGCCCGATCGCTAAGCCGAAGGCAATTCATATCGTGCCGGAGCTGCCCAAGACTCGAAGCGGCAAGATCATGCGACGGCTACTCCGCGACATCGCCGAAGGCCGCGAGCTGGGCGACACCTCGACGCTCGTAGACCCGTCGGTATTCGAATCGATTCGCGAGAAGTCCGCGACCTGACCGCATAACGTGCCGCCGTCGAACGGGCCGATGAGGGACCGTTCGGCGGCGGGCTCGTGAGTCTTTTCGGAGGTCAGAACCTCCGAATAGACTCACGAGGCGCGGAGCGCCCTACCCAGAAATGGCAGCACGATCCTCGCTAGCCCCGCCGGATCGTCGAGTTGTGGACAATGCCCCGACCTCGGCATCACGACCAATTCGCTGTGCGGAATCAATGCGTGCAGCATGCGACTCGACGCGACCGGGATGGTCCGGTCCTTCGCGCCGTGGACGATCAGGGTCGGACACTCGATCGTCATGCCCGCGTAGCCGGTTCGGGTTTCACGGGCGACCGCAATCGCGCCGTTCGCAAGACCTGCGAGTGCACGCGAATCAGGTACCGACTCGACCCAGCGTGCGATCACGGCTGGATCCGCTGCGGCAGGCTTGCTGTACAGCAACCGCCGGAAGAGGAGTTCGACCGAGTACTCGAGCGGTCGGCGCGGGACCCGCGCTCCGGCAAGCAGCAGCCGTGGCAATCTCGGCGCACGTCGCCGTCGGACATAGCGCGCCACCCAGTGATCGGCCAGGATCGGCTCGTCGACGGTGATCACCGCCTCGACACCGTTCGGACGCCGAGCGGCGGCGCGCACCGAGACACACGCTCCCAGCGAGTTTCCCATCAGCACCAGCGGCCGATCGGACTCTTCGAGCAGTGCGTCGACGAACGAATCGAGCTGCGGCAGAATAGGTCCAGCTGTACGGCGATCAGCCTTGCCGAATCCGGGCAGGTCGACAGCGATGGCCGCTCGGCCTGCGTTGTCGAACAGCGTCAGCAACGCCCGCCAGGTATCTGCACTGTCGGCGTAACCATGCAGCAAAACGACAGGCGTGCCGTCCCCCTGCACGGAGAGAACCCGGGTGTGCACGCCTCCGTAGCACACCCGGGTTGCCGTGATCATCTACTCAGGAGTCCCTTCGCGATGTGGGTCACCTGAATTTCGTTGCTGCCCGCATAGATCATGAGCGACTTCGCATCTCGGGCCAATTGCTCGACCCGGTACTCGGTCATGTAACCGTTGCCGCCGAACAGCTGGACGGCCTCCATCGCCACCTCGGTCGCTGCCTCCGAGCTGTACAACTTCATCGCCGACGCCTCGGCCAACGACGGCATCTTGCCCGCCTTCAACCGCTCGACGGCCTGGAACACCATGTTCTGCACATTGATTCGCGCTACTTCCATCTTCGCCAGCTTGAGCTGGATCAGTTGGAAGTTACCGATCTCCTGACCCCACAGCGTTCGACTCTTCGCGTAGTCGACCGACAGCCGGTGACATTCGTTGATGATGCCGAGCGCCAGCACGGCTACGCCGACCCGTTCTGCGGTGAAACTCGAACGCGCGCTTTCGCGTCCGTCGCCGCCCGTGTGTTCCTCGGTCTCCCCGAGCAGACGATCCTTGCCGAGTCGGACGTTGGAGAAGAACAGCTCACCGGTCGGCGAGGAGTGCATACCCATCTTCTTGAACGGCTTACCTTGTGTGAAGCCCTCCATGCCGGAGTCGAGCACGAACGTCAACACCTTGCGGTTCCGTTTGTCGGCGTTGTCACCCTCGTCGAGCTTGGCGTACACGACGATCGTGTCCGCGAACGGGCCATTGGTGATGAACGTCTTCTGACCGTTGAGGATGTAGTCGTCGCCGTCGCACTTGACGTAGGTCTTCATGCCGCCGAACGCGTCCGAACCCGAGTCGGGTTCGGTGATCGCCCACGCTGCAACCTTTTCCAGCGTCAGGATGTCGGTCAGCCACCGCTCCTTCTGAGCGAGGGTGCCTCGCGACATGATCGTTGCAGCGCCGAGGCCGAGGCTCACGCCAACCGCCGCAACCATTCCTAGGCTCACGCCTGCGAGTTCGCTGACGACGACGAGTCCCATGGATGCCTGGGCAGCCATGTCACCGGCACCCGACTTGGACTTCTTCTCCGGCCTGGGTTCCCCGGCAGCGATAGCCGCTTCCTTGGCGCGTTCCTTCTCCAACAACGTCTTGGCTGCCTCGGCTGCCATGACGTCGATGCCGAACTCGCTGAACAATTTTCGCAGGATCCCGTACGGCGGCAGATCACCGTGCTCGAGTGCGTCGATGTTGGGTCGTATCTCTTTTTCGATGAATTCGCGAACTGCATCGCGCATCATCAGATCGGTATCGGACCATTCGATCATGCGTACTCCTTTGTACGGGAAGTGTTGTGCGGGAGGAACTGCTCAATTCGGCAGGCGGTCCGCGATGTCGTCGATCAGCCACGGGCCCTCGGTCTCGATCGTCGAGACGTCGGTCCAGCCCTGCAGCGTCGAGATAGCGCCACCCTGCACGGCAAAAACCTGACCCGTCAGCGGGCACTTTTCCGCTGCCAGGTAGGCAACGACAGGAGAGATGTTGGCCGGGCTGAAGTAGTCGAACTCGCCTTCCTCGATCTCGGCAGAGAAGATCGCGCCCATACCCGGCGTCGCTTCGGTGAGGCGGGTGCGAGCGATGGGCGCGATTGCGTTGACACGCACGCCGTACCGCTCCAACTCGTCGGCGGCAACGAGCGTCAGCGCTGCGATGCCTGCCTTGGCTGCGCCGTAGTTCGTCTGCCCCGGTTGTGGAACCGTGACCCCCGACGCCGACGCGGTGTTGATCACGGCGGCGTTGGGCTGATTGCCCAACTTGGACTGCGTCTTCCAGTACACCGCGGCGTGATGCAGCACCGCCGCATGGCCTTTCAGGTGAACCGAGAGGACCGCGTCCCACTGCGACTCCTCCATCGATGCGATGAAGTTGTCGCGCAGTATGCCTGCGTTGTTCACGACGACGTCCAACTGCCCGAACTCGTCGATCGCCTGCTGCACCAGCGCCTGTGCACCGGCCCAGGTTGCGACGTTGTCCGTATTGGCAACGGCTTTTCCGCCCGCGGCGACAATCTCGTCGGCTACCTGCTGTGCGGGTCCGGCGTCGGTTCCCTCGCCCGAGTTGCTACCCCCGAGATCGTTGACGACAACCGATGCGCCTTCGTGTGCGAACAGCAACGCGTGTTCGCGGCCGATACCGCGTCCGGCGCCAGTGATGACGGCTACCCGGCCATCCAATGCACCCATAAGAAATCCTTCCAGAAAGTGCGGGCGACAAGTCGCCTCGTGAGTCCTTTCGGTGGTCAGGACCTCCGAAAAGACGCACGAGGCGCGAAGCGCCCTATTTGTCGTTTTTTATGACGGCAAGGCCGTCGGTGATGACGAGGTCGCCGCCGCGTGCGGTTTCGAATGCATAAGTGGTAGAACCGTTTTGGGCGCCGACCTCCCAGATTCGCGTCTCCAGGTCGTCGCCTGGGATGACCATCTTCGAGAAGCGCACCGCAAACCGTTCGAGCCGATTCACATCCGAGCCGCCGACCTCGGTCAATACGGCCCACGAGGTGAACGCCATCGTGCACAATCCGTGCCCGATGATGCCGGGGAGGCCGGAATCGCGGGCGACCTCGGCATCCAGATGAATCGGCATCGGATCGCCTGCGGCGGGCGCGTACCGGAACGTCTGATCCTCGTCGAAGTGCTGTGTCACCTTGGCGACTGGAGCCTGCTCGCGCAGCGTCGGATCGAACTTGTGGCTCGGGCTGAGCTGACCGATCTTCTTGCCGGCGTTGAAACCTCGCACGAAGCAGGTGACGTACTGCTCGTTTACCAATTCGCCGTCCTCGGTACGGCATTCGAGCAAAATCGTTGCCCGGGTGCCGTTGTCGAGTCCTTCGTAGCCGGTCATCTTGCCGCGTGAAACCAACTTGTCGCCAGGCTTCGTCGCCCGGTGGAAATGAAAGTCTTGCTCGCCGTGCACGATGCGTGGAATCAGCTCGACCGGCATCACATCGACCGCGGGTACGAGAAGCGACTCGAACACCGGAACGATGTTGAAGACCGGCGATGCGACCTCGCCGTCGAGGTGGGCCGCGATCGGATCGTTCGTCGCCTTCGCGTATTCGATCAGCCGTTCCCTGGTGACCTCGAAGCTGTCCTCGTCGCTCCAGACGTCCAACCCGGCGTCATCGAATTGCAGTACTTCGTCCATACCTGTTCTCCCGTGCTCGAATTCGGGTCAGGCCGACGCAGCTGCGAGTGCGTCCAACTGCTCGAGAGTCTTGTCCAGCTGCTTGAGACCGTCCTTCTCGACCGCTTTGCCGAGCGCACCTTTGATGAGTGCACCTTCGAAGTCACCCGATACGTCGAACTTGGTGCCGTCGCCGTCCGGTTCGATCGTGAATGAGAATTGCGTCTTCACCCCTGCCATGCCGACACCCGCAAGGACGAGAGAGTTGGGGGCGTCGACCGTTTCGACGGTCCAGTCGATCTTGTTCGCCATGCCGAGCATCATGATCTTGGCGGTGAGCTTGGCGCCCTCCGTGAGGGTCGCCGGTGGCTCTTCGATCCAGCGCTCGTGGATGGTGAACCACTTGTCCCAGGTGCTGGGATCCGACACTGTCGCCCACACTGCGGCCGGGCTTGCGGTCAGGTTCTTGGTTGCTTCGATGTGACCCATGGTTGTGTTCTCCTCGTTGAGTTGTGTTGGTAGATCAGGTGATCGACTGGCTCAGCGCTCTGCGCGCTGGTAGGCGGTGACGACAGCGGCGCCGCCGAGGCCGATGTTGTGTTGCAAAGCGGCGGTGACGTTCTCGACCTGGCGCTTGTCTGCGGTACCGCGCAGTTGCCAGGTCAGTTCGGCGCATTGCGCCAAGCCGGTTGCGCCCAGCGGATGGCCCTTCGAGATGAGCCCGCCCGACGGGTTGACGACCCAGCGTCCGCCGTAGGTGGTGTCGTCGTTGTCGAGCAATTTGCCCGCTTCGCCCTCACCGCACAGGCCGAGCGCCTCGTAGAGCAGGAGTTCGTTGGCGGAGAAGCAGTCGTGCAACTCGATCACCTGGAAGTCGTCGGCCCCGAGGCCGGACTGCTCGTACACCGATCGCGCGGCTTGCACGTTCATGTCGTAGCCGATGATGTTCTTCGCTGTGCCGTCGAAGGACGACTCGAAGTCGGTGGTCATGGCCTGGCCGACGATTTCGACGGCCTGCCCCGCGAGGCCGTGCTTGTCGACGAAGGCTTCCGACGCCAGGATCGCCGCTCCCGACCCGTCCGATGTCGGCGAGCACTGCAACTTGGTGATCCCCGACGGCGGGTAGATCATCTTGGCGTCTTTGATCTGGTCGAGGGTGTACGCGTCCTGGAACTGGGCGTACGGATTGTTGACCGAATGCTTGTGGTTCTTGTAGCCGATCTTCGCGAAGTGTTCCGCGGTGGTGCCGTAGGTGTCCATGTGTTCTTTGCCTGCCGCGCCGAACAGCCAGGATGCCGGCGGGAACACCACTTCCGAGATCTCCGCCATCTTGTTGAAGTGGATGGCCATGGGCTGCTCGCGGTCCTCGAAGGTGACGCCGAGCGAGCCTGGGTTCATCTTCTCGAAGCCGAGCGCGATCGTGCAGTCGGCCAACCCACCTTTGATGGCGCGCGCGGCCAGGTAGAGGGCCGTCGACCCCGTCGAGCAGTTGTTGTTGACGTTGACCACCGGAATGCCGGTCATCCCGAGTTCGTAGATCGCTCGCTGCCCCGATGTCGACTCGCCGTAGACATATCCGACATATGCCTCTTGAACTTCGCGGTAGTCGATGCCTGCATCCGCTAGAGCTTTGGTGCCGGACTCGCGCGCCATGTCCGGGTAGTCCCAGTCCTTGCTGCCCGGTTTCTCGAACTTCGTCATGCCGACGCCGATGACGTACACCTTGTTGTTGGCCATACTTACAAACATACAGGCGTGTATGTAATGACGCAAGCAAACGTTCCGCGCAGCTCGCGGGTGTTAGCGGGCCCGGTTGCCCGCCCAGCTTTCGAGTTCGGGCTCTGCGATCCGACGAAGGTTGGCGCTCGCCCGGTCCCACCGGCGCCGTGCGCGGTCGGGGTCGGCGTCGACGTAGCTCGAGATCAGGATCCCCCGCAGCGCGTCCATCGCCGTGTAGAGGAAGTCGCGCATCGGCTTGAGGACAGGAGCGGGCATGGCCTCCGCGAGCAGTGTCATCATCGAATTGACGACCACCGGCTCGAACTTCGCCACCTCGCGACCCAGCTGCGGATCCGTTCGTCCGGCAACCCACAGTTCAACCGTGGCAATGAATATCGGGCCGGCATGAATGTCCCACAGCAGATCGAACATCGCGCCGAGCGGATCCGGATTCGCCTGCACGCTGCTGATGTCGCGGATCACCGCGTCGGTCCGCTTCGCGGCAAGGTGCCTGATGGCCGCCATGACCAGGTCGGTCTTGGAACCGAAGTGATGTACCTGAGCGCCGCGGGTCACGCCCGCCTTCTCGGCGACCCGTGGAGTCGTCGTGCCGACGTAGCCGTATTCGACGAGGCATTCGATCGTCGCGTCGAGCAGTCGAGCACGCATCTCACTGCTGCGTTGCTCCTGCGTACGACGCGCCGGCGGGGTCGTTCTGGCGGCGGGTGGCACCGATCGAGAGTATCAGCCGCTGTTACATTCGCACCTGCACGTAAAGCCGAGCCGCGCTTGTTACGAAATCTCCTGTCGCGCAGATCACATGTCGAATGGAAAAAACTAAGTGGAGTCCGAAACTCCAGTTATGCTAAATTGGTAACCGGAGAATGGTCCTCCGATTGTGAGCTCGAGGAAGTGCCACGATGATTCTTACCGACACCCAGTGGGCAGTCGCAGATCATCGTGTTCGCATGCCCGCGGACGTATTCAGCGGTATCCGCAGCGGCAACGGCGCTGTCGCGCAACTGGTTCGCTTCGCCGCAGTCGGTGGCTTGAGCAACATCCTTTACTTCGCCGCCTTCATCGCCTTTCGCAACCAAGGCCCACAGGTTGCCAACGTGCTCGGTGCAATCGCGAGCACCATGCTTGCCAACGAGCTGCATCGCCGCCTCACCTTCCAGGCTGCCGGTCGCGTCAGCTGGTTTGCAGCTCAGTGGGAGGGCGGCGGCCTCGCCGCGATCGGCTTGGCCTTCAGCGCATCGGCACTCGCCTTCATCGGCTTTGCGTTCCCCGGAACCAGCAGCATGGCCTCGGCATTGCTGGTCATCGCGGTCAGCGCAGCCGTAGGCGGGGCTCGATTCCTCGCGCTGCGCGGCTGGGTGTTCTGACCCGACCTCGTTACCCTGGTCCCAATCAGGACCGGACTATCGCATCTCGCGCCGATTCTGTACGTTACTTCAGGTAACACTAACTTCGCGACGCAACGAGGGGTTCCGAAACCATGCGCACTGTCGTTCGCCGAAAATCCTTCATCCTCGCCGCCTGCGCGGTCGCCTCGTGCGCGCTCGTCGGTTGCGGCTCGGACGATTCCGTCGATGAACATCCAGCGGGCCATACAGGTGACCACACGACCTCGGCTGCGGCAGCCCCGAGCGTCTCCGCCCAGGAACCCGCACAGCTCGTCTTCGCCGTCGCAGACGGACGTAAGACGTCCGGACCCGACACGGTCGAAGTCCAGCGCGGTGCTGTCGTCGTACTCGAAGTCACCTCCGACCAAGCCGACGAATTGCATCTGCACGGCTACGACCAGACCGCCGAACTCCAGCCAGGCGTTCCAGGAAAGCTCGAGTTCAAAGCCGACATCCCCGGAACGTTCGAGCTGGAGCTACATTCCACCGACGCCGTCCTGACGCAGGTGCGAGTCGCGGGGTGATTCTCGCGCACGGCGTCGGCGGTCGGTCGGACCTGCCAGTCCCACTGTGGCTCGCGTTGTACGCCGGTGCCTTCGCGGTACTTGTGTCGTTCGTCGCACTGACCGTGCTGTGGAAGACACCACGCTTGCGAGGCGCTGCGGCAGGCCGCTCGCTTCCCGCCGCGCTGACCCGGCTCACGGACGCTCGCACGACCAGAATCTCCCTCCAACTCCTGGCACTCGCCGCGTTGCTGACGCTGATCGCGGTGGCCTGGTTCGGTCCGGACAGCTCGGCCGACAACCCGGCCCCGACGTGGTTCTACGTCTGGTTCTGGGTCGGTCTCGTTGTGCTGTCGCTCGTGCTCGGCCCGGTGTACCGGGTGGCGAATCCGCTGCGGCTCATCACATCCGTCGTTCGTGGCATCGTCGGTACTCGGGTGTCGACGGCCGACGCTGCCGCACTTCGACGGCTCGAGTACCGCCCGGCCGTCGTCGGCCTCTTTGCATTCCTATGGCTCGAGCTCGTCTACCCGCTCTCGGACTCCCCACGGGCCGTCGCGGGATTCGTCGTCGTGTACAGCCTCGCGCAGATCGTCGGCGGAGTCCGGTTCGGTCTCGGTTGGTTCGAACGCGGCGACGCCTTCGAGGTCTACTTCACGCTCGTCTCGCGGCTCTCCCCCATCGGCCGTCGCAACGACGGTCGAATCGGTATCCGCAATCCACTCGACGGGCTGCTCGTCGGGCCCACCGACCGTGGACTCACAGCTGTCGTCCTACTCGCGCTCGGGTCGACCACTTTCGACGGTGTCACCCGACTGCCGTTCTGGTCCGATCTGCGCCGCGATCTGTCCCGACTCCAAGCGATCGGTGTCGGCACAGTCGGGCTGCTGCTGACGGTCGCCGTCGTCGCCATCGCCTACGTCGGCGCAATCTGGCTTACGCGTCCGTATCTGAAGAAGTCGGTCGATGGACGAACCCCGGAGCCGTATGCCGCGTTTGTGCACTCGCTTGTTCCCATCATGGTGGGATATAGGGTGGCGCACTACTTTTCGTTCGCCGTGTTCCAAGGCCAGGCCGGCTGGCTGCTAATCGACGGCGTCGGCCGCATCGACTACACCGTCGTCTCGACCGACGTGATCGCAGTGGTCCAGATCGCTGCAATCGTGGGCGGTCACGTATTCGGTGTGGCGTCGGCGCATGATCGTGCAGTGTCGATATTGCGAACCGGGTACACCAAGGTCGGGCAGTTCCCGATGTTGGCGCTGATGGTTGCGTACACAGTCGTCGGCATCCAGCTGGTCTCGGGAGTGTGATTCGATGATGCTCGCGAACGAGATGGTTCGTATGCACGCGGGCGGCTGGGACGAGATGCTCGCGATACTGGGGCCATTGCTGATCGTCGTTGCGCTGATCGCCATCGCCCGCCGCGCCCGACCTCCCGAGGACGAAGAAGACGACTCCCCCAACCTTTAGTCGTCCATATGTCTACCCATATGTCTACGATGTCAACATGGTGTCCCAACCAGCGGTCCGATCCACCTATCGCCACGGTGACCTGCGCCGGGCGCTGGTGACCGCGGGCCTCGACCTTGCTCGCGAAGGTGGACCGGATGCCGTCGTGCTCCGTGAAGCCACGCGACGAGCAGGGGTCTCGCCGAACGCCGCCTACCGCCACTTCGCCGATCACCGAGCTCTCCTTGCCGCCGTGAGTGCGGCGGCGATGGCGGAACTGGCAAACGCGATCGAGAGCGACCTGTCACTGGTAGGAGCCGACCTCGACGCAGCCACAAGGGCGAGAGCGCAACTCGGCGCGGTCGGCTCCGGCTACCTCGCCTATGCGCAGGCGGAGCCGGGGCTGTTCCGGACCGCTTTCTCGGTACCGGACGACATGAGCACCAAAGACAGCACCGACGCGGCTGGTCCACGTGGCCGGACGCCATTCGAACTCCTGTCGGACGCCTTGGACGAATTGGTCACCGCTGGTGCGCTCCCGCACGAGCGTCGTTCCGGCGCAGAGTATCTCGCGTGGTCCGCCGTGCACGGGCTGGCCATGTTGCTGATCGACGGGCCACTTCGCGGACTCGATCTCCCCGACCGTAACGAGGTGACGTGGCGCCTGCTGGCCATGGTCGACAAGGGTCTGTGAGGTCCTGACCCATACCGCAGTACTAGGGGTGCGGACCGGGATGCGGTACCGACGTAGTAGTCCGATTTCGCTCCCGGGCGGGATGTCGGAACGGTCGGCGGACCGTAGCGTTCTCGCCTATGACCACAACGGCAGCGCCGACAACCGCAGTGACGACAACGGCTGCGCCACAACAGGTTCGCCCCACGCGATCGTTGCGCCGACTGGTCGACGAGGTCCGCACCTGGCATCGGCCGTTGCTGGCGATGGTCGTCGCAATGGTTGCGCTTGTGGTCGTGAGTGCGATCGGCATGGTCGTCGACGACCGCATGCTCCTCGGTGAATCCGTGTGGCTCAAACCGATGAAGTTCGGTTTCGCGTTCGCGCTGTACGGCACAACGCTGGCCTGGCTTCTCACGTTGCCGCACAAAGGAAATCGCTGGACCCGATGGATGGGCACCTTGTTCGCGGTAACGGGTTTCGTCGATGTCGGGTTCATCGCGGTGCAAGCGGCGCGTGGCACGTTCAGTCACTTCAATTCAGCAGACGACCCGGTCAACGCGATCGGCCAGATCGTCTTCACCTCCGGAGTGCCCGGCCTGTTTCTCGCCAACCTGGTGATCGCCGGGATCATGGCGTGGCAGAAGGTGGCGGACCTACCGCTCACCCGCGCAATTCATGCCGGTCTCGCACTCGCAGTTGCCGGCATGGCTCTTGCCTATGGCATGGGCGCCAACGGGATACAGACCCACGACGACGCCGCAGGGCAGCCCGTCGAGCTGCAGGCCGGGCACACGGTCGGCGCTCCCGACGGCGGACCGGGGATGCCGCTCACACACTGGAGTACCACCGACGGGGACCTGCGAGTGCCACACTTCGTCGGGTTGCACGGCATTCAGTTCATGCTGGTGTTCGCAGTCCTCCTAGGTGCACTCGCCGCTCGCGTCACGTGGCTGCGGTCCGAACGAACGCGCGCCCGATTGGTCGGAGTCGTCGCCCTCGGTTATGCCGCAATGCTCTCCACCCTGACGTGGCAAGCGTTTCGCGAACAGCCGCTGATCCATCCGGACGGTCGCACACTCACCGCGTTCGCCGTGATCACGGTCGCCACCGCCGCCGGCACCGCTGCCGTCTACCTGGTTGCGCACCGGCGGATCAGCGCAGCCGCTCCGCCTCACGCGTGAGGTAGACGAGCTCCTTGCAGAGCGAGACGAGTTCGGACTTCTCCGCACCTTCGTCGACCGCGGTTGCAACGTCTTCGGCCGCGCAGCGTGCCGCGAACCAGCGGTCGGCAAGTTCGGTCGTCTCCTGAGCGGACAGGACCACAGCGTCTTCCGGTATCGACGTCCCTTTGACGGCGCTGCGGTGTTCGTAGGCGCGCTGCCTGCACGATTGCCTGCAGTAGCGGCGGCGCCTGCCGGATTCGGACTCGGCAACCTCGCGACCGCACCAGAGACATGACTGTGGACGGCGCGACGACATAGCCCGAGCGTAACTGGAGACGTTGTGCGCTCTCGGGATGCCTCGCCGGTAGGATAGAGGGGTTGCAACCGTTTCGTGGGAACCAATCGTCCTTCGAATGCGTTGTACATCGTGTTCGAGCGAGGATGGCTTCATTCCCTGAAAGCCATCGCAAGCCGCCGAAAGCAGCGAACGAGAGGACCGCACCATGGCAGATCGCGTACTCCGAGGCAGTCGACTCGGAGCGGTGAGCTACGAGACCGATCGCGACCACGACCTTGCGCCTCGGCGCGTGGCGCGTTACCGCACCGACAACGGCGAAGAGTTCGACGTCCCCTTCGCCGACGATGCAGAGATTCCAGGAACGTGGCTCTGCCGCAACGGGCTAGAGGGCAGCCTGCTCGAGGGCACCGCTCCAGAGGCGAAGAAGGTCAAGCCTCCGCGCACCCACTGGGACATGCTGCTCGAGCGTCGTTCGGTCGACGAACTCGAGGAACTCCTGAAGGAGCGAATGGACCTGCTCAAGGCCAAGCGCCGCGGAGTAAACTCTTAGCAAGTAGAGCAAAACAACGAAGCGGGCGACCGAGGGGTCGCCCGCTTCGTTGTGTTCGCCTCCTCGGCCTACGCCGCTCGATCAGGCGGCTGCCGAACTCTTCTTCCGTGTGGTCAGCGCCTTCAGCTTCTGGATCCGGTTCTTGAATCCCCACGCGGTGACTTTCAGCAGCGCCTCGCGAACGATGTTGCCGCTCATCTTCGATTCGCCGATCTCACGTTCGGTGAACGTGATCGGCACCTCGACGACGACAGCGCCCTTCTGGATCAGCCGCCACGCGAGATCGACCTGGAAGCAGTAGCCGTGTGATTCGACTGTGTCGAGGTCGAGGGCTTCCAGAATCTCGCGGCGGTACGCGCGGTAGCCGCCGGTGATGTCCTTGATCTTCACGCCGAGTGCGAGCCGCGAGTACACGTTGCCGCCACGGGACAGAAATTCACGACGCTTCGGCCAGTTGACGACGGTTCCGCCCGGCACGTAGCGCGAGCCGATGACGAGGTCGGCGCCTGCATCCACCTGGTGCAGCAGTCGGTGCAGCTGTTCCGGTGCGTGGCTGCCGTCTGCGTCCATCTCGACGAGGACCTGGTAGTCGCGCTCGAGACCCCAGCGGAATCCTGCGATGTAGGCAGCGCCGAGGCCGTTCTTCTCGGTCCTGTGCATCACGTTGATCTTGCCTTCGGATGCCGCAGCCAGTTCGTCTGCGACCGCGCCGGTTCCGTCCGGGCTGCCGTCGTCGACGACCAGGACATGGGTTGCGGGCAACGCGGCGTGCAGGCGACCGATGATTATCGGGAGGTTTTCCCGCTCGTCGTAGGTCGGGATGATCACCAAAGTCTTTGCGCTGACCTGACCCAAATTCCCCGCTGCCATCGAGTTCCTCCCCGCCGGAATCGCCGGCGTGTCTGTTCGGCCGGCTGCTGCCGGTGTAACTATCTCACCGGCTGCTGCCTGCGAGAATTTCCCTGTCGTTCCCTGTGCACCGCGGGTCCGTCGGAACCCGACGATCATGGCCACTATCGCACCGAGGCCGAGCACAATCTCCGGAATCGGTCCGAGTCGAGTTGCAAGCGTAGTACCGGTCCGCAGCGGGACTTGCTCCAGCAGCGTCGCCGGGACGAACAGGTCGGATTCCCGGCTCACCGAGCCGTCCGGCGCGATGATCGCGCTGACCCCGCTCGTCGCCGCAACCACAACCGCTCGACCGTGTTCGACCGCCCGGACCCGCGACATCGCGAGTTGCTGATACGTCATTTCGCTGTCGCCGAAGGTCGCGTTGTTGGTCGGCACGGCAAGCAACTGCGCTCCGGCTCGAACGGAGTCTTTGAGCGCCCTGTCGAATGCGACCTCGTAGCAGGTCGCGACGCCGATCCTCAGGCCGGCTGCTGTCACCGTGCCGTCGCCGTGACCGGGGACGAAGTAGCCCGCGCTGTCGGCATAGGACGAGAACAATCGGAAGAACCCGCGCCACGGCAGATATTCGCCGAACGGCTGAATGATGCGCTTGTCGTGCCGCGAACCCGGACCGCTCTCGGCCGTCCACGCGATCACCGAATTCGTCGTCGTGCGGTCGTCGTTTGTCAGCACCGCACCGACCAGGATCGGCGCACCGACAGCCGCGGCCGCAGCGGTGATCTCACCGGAGGCGTCGGAATTGCGATACGGATCGATGTCGGACGAGTTCTCCGGCCAGATGACGACGTCGGGTTTCGGTGCACGTCCGGTACGGACGTCGTCCGCGAGGCGCATCGTCTCGGCAACGTGATTGTCGAGAACCTTGCGCCGCTGTGCGTTGAACTCGAGGCCGAGGCGCGGGACGCTGCCCTGTATTGCGGCCACCGTGACGTGCCGGTCGCCGGATGCCATGCCGGGCAGGAACGGCCACACGACACCGGCGACGATCGGTGCGAGAGCAAACGCTGCGACTCCGCCGAGAATGGCCGTCCGGTCGCGTGCGAGGCAGGCCCGGACGACCGCGGCAAGCGCGCTTCCGCACAGGGCAACAGCGAAGCTGAGCAGTGGCGCTCCGCCCAGATTCGCGATCGGGAGCAGAATGCCGTCGGCTTGCCCGAATGCAAGCCTGCCCCAAGGGAATCCGCCGAACGGCCAACTGGACCGCACCCATTCGCTCAGCGACCACGCCATCGCGATCCAGAGGGTCGCATAGGGCAAGGCGGCGACGATCCGTGTCACGACGCCGAACAGTCCGACATACAGGGCGCACACACCGGCCAGCGCCAACCACGGCAGCGGGCCGACATAGATGCCGATCCATGGCAGCAGCGGAACGAAGAAGCCGAGCCCGGCGATGGCGCCGTAGCCGAAACCACCGCGCTTCGACGTCCCGCTGGTGAGCACGAGCACGAGCACCGCGACGCCGACGGGGGCGAGGAACCACAGTGGACGCGGCGGGAAGCTGGCGAACAGCAGCAGGCCCGCGACAACGGACCCGAGCAGGTTTCGCAGGACAGCAGACCTCTCGCTTGTAGATCTAACGCTCATAGATGTCGACTCCACGGTGGACGGTGCGCAGGCACACGGGTGCGAGGGTCCCCGGGTCGAGGCGCGGCAATGCGGGCACTCGCGATCTCGGGTCGGTGGACCAGCGAGCGACCGTGTCGGTCGGGGACGCGACGACGAGTTCGCCGGCATCCCAGATCGCGAACGACGCCGGCGCACCCGGAACGAGGGTCCCGGCGACGCCGTCGCGGACTCCCCCGGCTCGCCAGGCACCGCGGGTGGCCGCGGAGAATGCCGCGCGGGGCGAGATGCCGCTGCCCGGCGTCCGGTGGTGGACCGCGGCTTGCAGCGCTTGCCACGGCGACAGCGCGGTCACCGGCGCATCCGATCCGATCGCGAGGGACACACCTCGGGCCGCCATCGATGCGAACGGGTTCAGCCCGCGTGCTCGCTCGACACCGAGACGTGTCGCATACATTCCGGCTTCACCACCCCACGCGGCATCGAAGCCCGGCTGCACGCTGGCGAGCACACCCCACTCGCCGAGCTTCGACGCCTGCTCCGGCGTGATCATCTCGACGTGTTCGAGCCGGTGACCACATGCGGCTACCGCCGGACCGCCCAACTCGGCGACCACCCGTTCGAACCCCTCGACGACCGCGGTCACGGCCGCATCGCCGATCACATGGAAGCCGGCCTGCACCCGAGCCTCGGTGCAGGCCATGACATGTGCCGCGATCTGTTCGGGATCGAGATAGGGGTTGCCGGAACCGGCCGCAGGATCGTCGAGGTAGGAATCGTGCAGCCAAGCTGTCCGCGAACCGATCGCGCCGTCGACGAACAGGTCTCCAGCCAAGCCGTGTGCGCCGGTTTCCGCAAGCAGTGCCTGTGCCTGCTCGGACGTCTCGACGGCTTCACCCCAATAGGCGCGGACCTCGACGCCGTGGTCGAGGGCAAGCAATTCGCGCAGGTCGTCGCGGCCGCCGATGTGGGGTCCGGCACATTCGTGCACTGCAACGATGCCGAGTGCGGCTGCCGCATCGAGCGCGGCCGTACGGGCCCGTGCTCGTTGTGACGTCGTGAGTGCCGTCAACGCTGTCATGCGGGCTCGATGATGGGCGTCGGTCCGCAGCACACCAGATCCGGCGAACCCGACTGCGGTCTCGAGTCCCGGCGTCGCTGCCAGCAATGCCGACGAGCAGACCGCCGAATGTACGTCGACGCGAGAGAGGTAGACCAGCCGATTGGGCGCGGCCTCGTCGATCTCGCGCACGGTGGGAGGCCGTTGCTCCGGCCAACCCGACTCGTCCCAGCCGTGTCCCCAGACCATTGCCTCGTGATCGGCCGCGGCGAAGGCGCGGATCCGGTCGAGGCAGTCGGCGAGTGATCGTGCCTCGGACAGATCGAGGCTGATCAGCTTGAGTCCAAGAGCGGTGGTGTGGACGTGCGCGTCCACAAAGCCGGGGGCGACGAAGGCGCCGTCGAGGTCGATGATCTCCGCATCAGGATGCAGTGCGCGCGCTGGCTGATCGGCTCCGACCCAGACCACGACACCGTCCGACACTGCTATCGAAGTCGCGTCCGGAGAGCTCGGACTGTAAATGCGACCGCCGACCAACAATTGGGTACCCACGGGAAACCAGTCTGCCTGCTGCCGCGATCAGCTCCGGCGTCGGTAGCCTATGTCCTTGCCCACTTCGATTCGGCTGCTGCACCGTCGTCGCATCCGAGGTGGCGAGAGGAGCTGCACACGATGCGACCGCTGGCCGCTGCCGACCCGAGCCGAATCGGCGACTATCGACTCCTCGGAGTCCTCGGTTCCGGTGGCATGGGAACGGTTTACCTCGGCCGCAACTCGCGCGGCCGCACTCTTGCGGTGAAGGTCGTCCGCCCCGAGTTGTCACACGATCCGAGTTTCCGGATGCGATTCCAGCGCGAGGTGACCGCGGCGCGTCGCGTTGCCGGCCCGTACACCGCGCCCGTGCTCGACGCCGACGTGAATGCCGAACGACCATGGCTTGCAACGGGTTACGTTGCTGGATTGTCGCTCAACGAGGCTGTCGAACTGTACGGTCCGCTGCCGGAACGGTCGCTGCACGTACTCGCCGACGGACTCGCTCGCGCACTGATCACCGTCCACGACGCAGGCATCGTGCACCGCGACCTCAAGCCGTCGAACGTGTTGCTGACCTCCGAGGGTCCGAAGGTGATCGACTTCGGTATCGCACGTGCGGCAGAGGACAGCGTGCTGACGACCACCGGCGAGGTGATCGGTTCACCCAACTTCATGTGTCCCGAGCAGGTGACGGGCGGCGCAACGCTCGGCCCCGCGGGCGACGTCTTCTCACTCGGCGGCGTGCTCGTCTACGCCGCGACCGGCCACGGTCCGTTCGGCGAGGGGTCGGTCGTCGCGATGTTGTGGCGCGTCGTCCAGGAGGATCCCGACCTCACCGGCGTGCCTCGCTCGTTGCTTCCGATCATCTCGGCTTGCCTGGACAAGGAGCCCGCACGACGTCCGACGCCTCGGCAGCTGCTCGATCAGCTCGCGAACTTCGGGAGAACCGACACGGTCGGCTGGTTGCCGAGGCCCGTCCTGGAACACATCAGCAGCCGCGCGGTCGCATTGCTCGAACTCGAAGACTCCCACGACGACAACATCGAACAGCCCACCCAGCAGTGGCGGCCCGATGACCGACAGGCGACCGCGCAGCAGCCTGTACCCGTGCCGGCGCGTCGCGCTCGGCGTGCCGTCGGCGGGTTCGTCGCTGTGGTGGTGCTGTTGGCGCTGTTCGCCGGCGTCATGGTGCTGACACTCACCCTGATGGATCGTCGCAACGACCCTGCGAACGACGCGAGCACAACTTCCGGCACGACCGCGGTGGACACCACCGAACCGACGACCAGCAGCGAGGCGACGACGACAACTCCGGCCGCTGCCGCGCTGCCGGACGGTTATATCGGCACGTGGACCGGCACGGCCAACGACGGCCCGGTTCCGTTCGAGATCGTCGTCTCCTTGAAGGAGGGGACGGTCGGGGACGAGGTCGCGACGTCGTCCAACACCGGCGGCTTGACGCGCACGAAATGCGAGCGGATAGACACGCTGATCGAGGTGACAAGCGCTACCGACATCAGCCTGCGGTCCCGGCTCGCGCCAGGGACCAACTCCGGCTGCATGGACGACGGAACCGTCTCGACGTTGCAACTGCTGCCCGACGGTTCGATGCGCTACAGCACGACCGGCGTGCTCGGCCAGATCACCGGCACGTTGCGCAAGTAATAGGCCCTCAGTAGCGCTGCTCGTCGATATGGATCGTCTCGTTGACCTGCCTCGACGTCACGGCAGGTTGTGGCTTGGCAAGGAAGTCGGGCTCGTACCACTGCTCGACGACCTCGCCGTCGACGACGACCGCTCCACCCGAGGCTGCGGCGGCCGATGCGGCGGCAGCGACGGCCGCGAATCTGCGCGCAGTGATAGCGACGACGACGGGTCGAAGCACCGCTCGCGTCGGCGGCGCGAGCAACAGCAGACCGAGCACGGACGTGACCAGTCCCGGCACGAACATCAGCGCGGCACCGAGTGCGACCAGGGCACCGTCGGCCATCGCGCCGCCTGGTGATCCCTCACCCCGCGATGCCCGCCGAAAACCGTCCATGACGCGGCGGCCCTGGGCGCGGACCACGACGATTCCGATCGCCGACCCCGCGATGAGCAGCAGCACGGTCCACAGCGGACCGATGAAATGCGCGACCGTGGCGATCGCGGCAATCTCGGCTACGACGTAGATAACGAACAACAACACCGGCATGGCGTCACCTTTCTCCGGATCTACACAGTCAACGTTCGGCGTCGCGATTTTTCTCCCGCGTCGGTCCGATAACAATGCGAACCCTCAAGTTGACATTGAGACCGCACGCTCGTGATGATCTTCACAAGGCGTCACATCAGCCACATCAGTATCTCGATCAGGAGTGTGCATGAACCGTCGGTCCCGCGTCGTCCGAACGACGTCAGCGCTGTTCGTATCGATGGCAGCAGCGGTCGTGTTCACCGGAACCGCAGCTGCCGCGCCAACTCCCGAGGTCGCCGCCATCCCGAACATCGCAGCGTCGGTTCTCGAAGCAAGTCCGATCGAACTGCAGCAGGCCGCAGCGACCATGGGACCCGACGCCGTCCAGGCTGTCGCGAACCTGCTCGGTGTCATCGAGATCCCCGACCTCGGCATCACGACCCCACAGCCGTTCATCTACCCGGCACCGACACTCGGCTGCGGCATCGCGGGGGCACCGGCAACGGTGACCGTCGCCAGCGCGCAGGGTGGGCCCAACTTCCCGATCCCGCCGTGGATCAACAAGGGCGAACTGCGATTCCAGGCGATTCCCGGTTTCATCGACATACCGAAGACGTCGAATCTGAGCGTTGCGTGGATCAACCTGTCGACGTTCAAGGGCGGAATCGTCACCCTAGACGACAACCTCGCAGGTATCCCCACCCTGTCGAAGACCGTCCCGACCGGCAGCGGACCCGTCCTGGCAGCCATGTTCGGTGGCGTGAGCTACGCATCGGGCGCCAACTGCTTCGCACTCCCGACGGTCGGCAGCTTCACCGCATAAACTTTGCCCGCGAGCTTACGAGCCGAGCCGACCAGGTCCGATTCGTAGGCACCTCGAGTGCCGGTGCGCGGTTGAGGGGTCAGTGGACCCGTCGACCGCGCACAGGCATGTTCAGGCCCCTGGCCGCACCAACCCCGTCTCGTAGGCGAGCACGACAGCCTGAACCCGATCGCGCAGACCGAGTTTCGTCAGCACCCGCCCGACGTGCGTCTTGACTGTCGCCTCGGACAGAAACAGTTGCCCGGCGATCTCGGCATTGGACCGACCGCCTGCCAACTGCTCGAGCACCTCACGCTCCCTGCCTGTCAGGACGTCGAACACACCCACATCACGGGTAGGGGCAGGCGCCTCACCGATGAAGCGACTCAGCAGTCTTTTCGTGACCTTCGGTGACACGACGGCATCGCCGGCTGCCACGTTTCGGATCGCCGCGATCAATTCCTCCGGCGGCGTGTCCTTCAGCAGAAAGCCGCTCGCACCTGCCCGTAGCGCGCCGAGTGCATGTTCGTCGAGGTCGAAGGTCGTCATCACCAGAACCCGGCTGGCACCACCCGATTCGACGATTCTCTCCGTCGCCGTGACACCGTCCACAACAGGCATCCGAACGTCCATCAGCACCACATCCGGTGTGAGCAAACGGGTTTGGGTGATCGCGGCGGCACCGTTCGCCGCTTCCCCGACGACCGTGATGTCCTCGTGAGCGTTGAGGACCATCTTCAGTCCCATTCGCATCAACTCTTGATCGTCGACGATGAGCACAGTTATCGGCACGTGCCCAATCTAGTCGTCGATCTGCAGCGGCAGCGTTGCGCGGACCCGCCAGCCGCCGTCCGGGCGCTGACCCGCGATGAGGGTGCCGCTCAGGACCGCGACACGTTCCCGCATCCCGACCATGCCGTTACCGCCGCCACCTGTGAAACGCGGTGCGATGAAACCGTTGTCGGTGATCTCGATCAACACATCGTCGGCTCGGCGCTCCACTCGCACCCATGCTTTCGCGTCGGGCCCGGCGTGCCGAAGCACGTTGGTCAGCGACTCCTGCACGATGCGATGAACGCCGAGGCTGATCCGCGGTTCGATGTCGTCGAGTTGGCCGGTCTGTTCCAATTCGACCGCGAGTCCCGCGCTCCGCATCATCTCCGCGACCTTTGCGACGCCGGCCGAACCATGCTGTGGAAGTTGTTCCGGTGTTTCGTCGGTGCGCAACAAAGCCACCGTGCGACGCAGTTCGCCGAGCGCTTGCCGACCCGTGGCAGCGATGTTCGCCAGGGCAGTCTCTGCAGCGTGCGGATCGGTTTTCAAGGCATACGACGCGCCGTCTGCCTGGACGATCATCACACTCACAGCGTGGGCAACAACATCGTGCAATTCCCGCGCGATCCGCGTGCGCTCGCCGACAACAGCCTCGTGAGCACTGCGCTCGCGGTCGTAGTCGGCTACCGCGAGCCGTGCCGCCACCTCGTCGTCGTATGCACGCCTGGCTCCGGTGAACTCGGCGGCGATCCAACACAGCGCATAGAAGAGACTGACGAAAGCGGCCGTGACCAGACGTTCCTGCTCGATCAGATACAGCGACAGAGACGAGTCTACGATCAACGCAACCAGATAGATCGCCGCGTCCTTGCGCCCTACATAGGCAGCCAACGTGTACAGCGATATGCCGAGACCGAGCAAGCTGATATGGCCGGCTTCCTTGTCGCCGATCACAGTACTGAGAGCGGTGTTGGCGAACGAGATCGACACCAGGATCCACGGGATCAGAACCGGGTATCGACGGCGGAACGCAATCGGAACGCAAATGATCACCGCGACGGCAACAAAGATCAGTCGGTGGTTCGACTGACTCGCGGCGATCAGATCCGCGACGAACAGCGCGAAGGCCAACATCGAATCGGCGACCATCGGCTTCCCACGAAGCCACAGACTGAACCTGCGCATGAGGTTCAGCCTAGGCTGACGAGCACCGACCGAAAGGCATCTCCCGTGAGCGCGACCGACTGGATGGCGCTGCTTGCAGCGGCCACTGCGGCGGGATGGGTAGACGCCGTTGTCGGCGGCGGCGGTCTGATCGTGCTCCCTGTGCTGTTTCTGGTGATGCCGACGCTCACGCCGCAGCAGGCGCTCGGCACGAACAAATTGACGGCGATCGCCGGGACCAGCGCTGCGGTCGCGACATTTGCACGCAAGGTGCCGATGCAGTGGCGCTTGATGATTCCCGCAGGAGTGCTTGCAGCGGTGACGTCGGCAACCGGGGCAGCGGCCGTGTCGCTGATCGACAAGGACCTCTTCATTCCGATCATCATGGTGGTGCTCGTCGCAGTTGCAGTGTTCGTCACGGCACGGCCCAAAATCGGTATGACGATGGCGACCCACCGGCCGACGCAGGTGAAAGTCGCGCTCGTCGTCGGTATCGGCGCCGGGCTGATCGGCTTCTACGACGGACTGCTCGGGCCAGGCACCGGCACGTTTCTGATCATCACGTTCGCGACCCTGCTCGGCACCGAATTCGTCCGCAGCGCGGCGATGGCCAAGGTGATCAACACGGGATCCAATTTCGGTGCGCTGATCTTCTTCGCCGCGACCGGCAATGTGTTGTGGGCGTTGGGATCGGCCATGGCGGCCTGCAACATCGTCGGCGCAGTCTTCGGTTCGCGAATGGCCTTGAGCAAGGGCTCGGGATTCGTCAGGATCGTGCTGCTCGTCGTGGTTGTCGCAATGGTCGCCCGGTTGGGTTGGCAGCAATTCGGCTAGGCAAGCACTAGCGTGGTCGGCGTGAGACAAGTCGACGACGAGTTCCGCGCACTCCCCCTTCGCTCACTGGCCGACGCCGCGCTCGCCGCGGCACGGGCAGCCGGTGCCAGCCATGCCGACGTTCGGGTCCACCGGTTGGTCACACAGTCGATTCGGCTACGCGACGGCAAGGTACAAGCCGTCTCGGATTCCTCTGTCCTCGGTCTGGCGGTCCGCGTAATCGTCGACGGCACCTGGGGTTTCGCGTCGAACGCCGAACTGTCGCCCGATATCGCCGCACAGACAGCACGCCGAGCGGCACACGTCGCGACGACACTGCGCAGGCTCAATCGCGAAAACGTCGAGCTGGCACCGGAACCGGTGTACGACGAGGTGGTCTGGGTATCGCCGTACGAGGTCGACCCGTTCGATGTGCCGACAGCTGACAAAGTCGAGTTGCTGGCCGAATACAGCGGCAGACTCGCGGCATCGGACGGTGTCGACCACACGACGGCAAGCGTTCTGCAAGTCAAAGAGCAGACGTTCTATGCGGATTCGGCCGGGTCGTCGATCACCCAGCAGCGGGTCAGGCTGCACCCACAGATCGAAGCGACGACAGTCGACCAGTCTGCAGGCGTATTCGAGACGATGCGCACACTCGCCCCGCCCGTCGGCCGCGGCTGGGAGTACCTGAGCGACACACCGACATGGGACTGGTCGAGCGAACTTGCGCAGATCCCGGAGTGGCTGGCGGAGAAAGTCAAGGCGCCCAGCGTCGAATCGGGACCTACGGATCTGGTGATCGACCCGTCCAACCTGTGGCTCACAATCCACGAATCCATCGGCCACGCAACTGAATACGACCGTGCGATCGGCTACGAGGCTGCCTATGCCGGCACCTCGTTCGCTACCCCGGACAAGCTCGGCACCTTGAAGTACGGCACGCCGATCATGAACGTCACCGCCGATCGAACCGAGGAACACGGTCTCGCATCGATCGGGTTCGACGACGACGGCGTCGCCGGGCAACGCTGGGATCTCGTTCGCGACGGCATTCTGGTGGGCTATCAACTCGATCGGGTCTTCGCACCGCGGCTCGGCCTCGAACGATCCAACGGGTGCTCCTATGCCGACTCCCCACACCACGTTCCGATCCAGCGGATGGCGAACGTGTCGCTGCAGCCAGATCCGAACGTCGACACGACGACCGGCGACCTGATCTCACGGGTGCAGAACGGCATCTACATCGTCGGCGACAAGTCGTGGTCGATCGATATGCAGCGCTACAACTTTCAATTCACAGGTCAGCGCTTCTTCCGGATTCGCAACGGCCGGTTGGACGGTCAGTTGCGCGACGTCGCATATCAGGCAACGACGACGGATTTCTGGGGTTCGATGGAGGCCGTCGGCGGACCGTCGACGTGGCGCCTCGGCGGTGCATTCAACTGCGGCAAAGCGCAACCCGGACAGGTCGCTGCGGTGAGTCACGGCTGCCCGTCGGTTCTGCTGCGCGGCATCAACATTCTCAACACCCGATCGGAGGCAGGACAGTGATCCCGGCACAGGAGGTTGTGGATCGCGCACTCGCGCACTCGCGCGCCGACGATGCGATTGTCATCGTCACGGATCAGAGCGAAGCAGCCCTGCGGTGGGCAGGCAATTCGATGACGACGAACGGGGTGTCGTCGTCACGTACCTGGACTGTCGTATCCATCGTTCGCGACGGCGCCGACACACAGGTCGGCAGTGTGACGTCGAGCAGTATCGATCCTGCCGACATAGCCGACGTCGTCCGTGCCAGCGAGGACGCTGCCCGTGGTGCAGCACCCGCCGACGACGCGATGCCGCTGCTCGGTGCAGTGTCGTCGCAGGATTGGGATTCGGGACCCGGCAACACCGATGTCGGCGTCTTTGCCGGTCTCACAGACGATCTCGCGCGCGGCTTCGACGGCTCCGATCGGCTCTACGGATTCGCACACCACACCGTCGACAGCACCTGGCTCGGCACCTCGACAGGTGTTCGACGCAGGCACGTCGCCCCGACCGGGTCGGTCGAGATCAACGGCAAGCGCGATCCCGACGCGAGCGCCTGGGTAGGTGCGGGCACCCTCGATTTCGCCGACGTGGATATTCCCGCGATGCTGGCCGAGTTGTCGACACGCCTCGATTGGGCAGGTAGACGGGTGGATCTTCCTGCGGGACGGTACGAAACGCTGCTGCCGCCATCGACCGTTGCGGACCTGATGATCTACCTGATGTGGACGATGGAAGGCCGCGGCGCGCAAGAGGGTCACACGGCGTTGTCCAAACCTGGCGGCACTCGTATCGGTGAAAAGTTGACCGAGTTGCCGCTGACGCTTTTCTCCGATCCTGCCGCGCCTGGACTGGAGACGACGCCGTTCGTCGTCGCCGGATCGTCGAGCGAGTCCGTATCGGTGTTCGACAACGGCATCGACGTCGACCGCGTCGACTGGGTGCGCGACGGCGTCGTCAACGCACTCGCCTACCCGCGTTCGGCGGCACAGGAATTCGACGCGACGTTCGCGGTCCCCGGTGAGAATCTGCTGCTGACAGGCGGATCGGAGGCGACTATCGAGGACATGGTCGCCCGCACCGAGCGTGGCCTGCTGCTGACCACACTCTGGTACATCCGCGAGGTCGACCCCGCGACTTTGCTGCTCACCGGGCTCACCCGCGACGGCGTCTACCTCGTCGAGGACGGCGCAGTCACCGGCGCTGTCAACAACTTCCGGTTCAACGAAAGCCCGATCGATCTGCTTCGGCGGGTCAGCGAGGCCGGCGCGACGCAACCGACACTCCCCCGCGAATGGAAAGACTGGTTCACCCGAACTGCGATGCCGCCGTTGCGGATACCGGACTTTCACATGTCGTCCGTCAGCCAGGCAACCTAGCCGCAGTGAACGGACCCAGTTCTGCGAACGTCAGCACGGTGTCGTCCTCGTAGTGCGGTCCGATGATCTGGACGCCGACTGGGAGTCCGTCGCTGTCGAGGCCCACAGGCGCACTCGCTGCGGGCAAGCCTGCGTAGGTGGCTGCGGCCGTCCAGAAGAAGAGTTCGTGGTACGGCCGAACACCGCGGTCGGTTGTCACGGTGCGGTCCCCGAACGACCGGGTTTCGTGGGGGAAAGCCGAGGCAATGCTGCTGGGGCACAGGAAGACATCGATCGTCTCGAAGTAGCGCGCCCACGCCGCTCTTACGGTCAGCCTGCGGTTCTCCGCCACGACGAAGTCGCGGTGCGACACACCGCCCTCGCCATCGAGGCAAAAGAACTCCTCGACCTGAAAGCCGAAGTCCTCGAACAGCTGTGCCGGGTCGATCCCGCTCGGCCAGCCTTCGACGACCTGGCAACCGAGTGTGCGTAGCGTATCGACGGTCTCCGTCAGCCTCGCGGTGATCTCGCCGGATACCGGTGCGGTCGGATCGTCGAGGACGTAGCCGACGCGAAAGTCTTGCAGGCGGCGGTGCCGCGGGGCAGGCAGGTGCCACGAGTACGCCTGTGCTTCAGAGTTTTCGGGGCCGGCGGTGACCGAAAGTGCGAGCCGCAGATCGCGAGCCGATCGCGCCAGCGGACCGACAGCAGGCAGGTGCATCATGCCGACTGGAACGTCGGCCGGTCCGGGCGGTGCCATGCCGGTCGAGGGGACCGTCTCCGAGGTCGGACGAAGTCCGAACACTCCGCAGAAGGATGCGGGGTTCCTGATCGAGCCGCTGAGGTCGGTTCCGAACTCCAGGAACGACATTCGCGCCACCAATGCCGCAGCCGCGCCTCCACTCGATCCGCCCGGCGTGCGATCGGGCGCCAAGGGATTGTTGGTCACGCCGTACAGCGGGTTGGCACTTTGCAAGTCGGACAACATAAACGACAGATTGGTCTTGCCGACGATGATCGCGCCTGCTGCCTTCAGCCGAGTGACGACAGTCGAATCCCGTTCGGTGACAATGCCTTCGAACGCCGGATTCCCCCAGGTGGTCGCCATACCCGCGACGTCGAAACTTTCCTTGATCGTCATCGGTACGCCGTGCAGAGGTCCGAGGATGTCACCGCGCGCCGTTGCTGCATCGGCCGCGTCGGCCTCGCTCAGTGCCGATTCGGCGCGAGATGCGATCACAGCATTGATGCCGGGATCGACAGCGGAGATGCGGTCGAGTAGTTGGGTCGTGATGTCCCGAGACGACGCCTCCTTGCGACGGATGAGGTCGGCGATGTCGGTGGCGTCGAAGCTGAGTATGTCGGTCATGACTCGATGTCTACCGGTTGACACTGTGTCAGGGTCAAGGGTCTCGCGCACGCGGACCCGCACTATCGTCGTCCGCATGGCCCGATCAGCAGATGTGCGCGAGGTACGCGACGGTGTGTTCCATGTAGCGGGAGCCGACGTCAACTGGATCTTGCTTCGCGAAGGGTCCGACGTGACCTTGATCGATGCCGGCTATCCCGGCTACGTCGACGCCGTCGAATCGTCGATTCGATCGATCGGTTCGCGACCCGAAGACGTCCGCGCAATTTTGTTGACCCACGCCCACATCGACCACATGGGCACGGTCAATCACTTTCACGACCGGTACGCGACACCGGCGTATCTGACGCCAACCGAAACGGCGCACGCACATCGCGATTACCTGGAGCAGGCCGGTGAACTCGATGTCGCGAAGAACATTTGGCGACCGGGTGTGCTCGCTTGGTCCTTGCGCATCACCCGCGCAGGTGCGACGCAGAAGATGTCGATTCCGCATGCCGAGCCGTTCCCGAATGCGGGCGCTTTGGATCTACCCGGAGCACCTGTCCCTATCGAGACGGCGGGCCACACATCCGGTCACTGCGCGTATCACCTACCGAACGTCGGTGCTGTGATCACCGGCGACGGCCTTGTCACCGGCCACTCGATCTCACGAATCTCCGGCCCGCAGTTGCTGCCCGCGATGTTCGAACACACCGCAGGCGGCTCGCGGCTGGGTCTGCATCCTCTGGAGTCGCTGGCTGCAGACGTCATCCTGCCGGGCCACGGTGCGCCCCACGAGGGCTCGATCGCCGAGGCGGTTGCCGTGGCGCGCGAACGGCAGGCTTGGTAGGCGGGCTCAAGCCTCGGTGACTGCGATTCCGATGGTGCCATCCTTGCCGCGGCGCAGAAGACTGGCTTTCATCGTCAGGAAGCTCATGATTCCGTACTTCTTCTGAATGACCGACCGCGCATGTTCGGTTGCCTTCGAGTCGAGCAATACCGCATGGCCCTTGACGACCGTGTCGCCCTTCAGCTTTCCGCGGATGTCGCAGGCGTGAATCGTGACGTCCGCCTTCCGCTTGATGCGCTTGACCTTCCACGAATCGGTCACCGTCCAGATCAGCAACTGCTTGCCGTCGAGAGCCGCCCACAGCGGAGTGGCGACGGGTGTGCCGTCTTTCCGGAAAGTCGTCAAGGATACGTATTGGGCTTTGCCGACCTCGTCGAACTCGTTGCTCATGCGGACCACCCTAGGCGGTGTGTAGAGAATCGGGTATCGGGACGGCACACCTCGCACCATCCCGATCCAGTTGTCTGGAACGGAACGCAGATCGTCATGTGCACTCCGAAGAATGCACCGAAGCTTGCCTCCCTGCGCGCGAACCCGGCGGTTGCGCTCACCGTCGATACGGAGTCGCACCCGCCCAGGATCTTGCTGATCCGTGGCACCGTCGAACGCGACGTGGTCGACGGCATTCCGGACGAGTTCCTCGAGGTGAACGGGACCTACAAGTTGGCCCGGCGGCGCGAGGAGGCTAGGCAGCAGTAAGTATGTCGGCCACCATCCGTTCGACCTGCGAATGATTCCGAATCCGCAGCCGCAGTGGGGTTTCGAGGGGTGGCGCAGTCGATCGGTACCGATGACCCGTCGGGGTGGTGATCGTGTAGCTGTGCAACTCCCCGGGCGCACGTACGTCGGGTTTTGCAGACCAGCCCTCAGCCTGCTTGGCGTAGTTGCAGGCTTCGCAGAGCCCGGCCGAGTTGTCGTAGGTAGTGCCTCCGCCTTCTTCGACCGACACGATGTGATCGCCGTGCCGAATCGCAGCATCACACCACGGCGTTCGGCAGATCCTGTCTCGGAACCTGGTCATTCGTAGCAAGCCTTTCGGAAAACCCCGCGATGTCGACTCGACGGCGGTCAACGCTCCGGTATCGGGGTTGACGTAGAGCCTGCGCAGTTGCAGTGTCGCGTCGTCGTCGTGCAGCCACTCCCGGATCAAGCCCGCTGGCGCCGGACCGTATTCAGGAATGTATCCAGCTTCGGATCCCCTTCCGAGCAACGCTTCGTCCGACAGCACCACATTGACGGTGATCGGCACTGCCGTCGCCGTCGCGAGTCCGGTGACGCGTTCGACGAGTAGGTCGGCCATGATCTGCGATTTGGTCCGCTCATCACCTTTCGCAACGACGGCCGCTGCATCGCGCATCAGGGTGGCGTGCACGGTGACGGCTTGCTTCATCGGCAACAGGGCGGTGAGGTAGGCCATGCCGTCCGGAGCCGGCCGTGAGGTGACACATCTGTTTGCGACCGCTTTGCGTGCTCGCCTCACCATCGCCTCGGCATCGAGTTTCGCCCCCAACTTGATGGCGGCGGCTTTGATCTGGTTGTCTCCCCTGTTAGCGAGAGTGGCTGGATCGCTGCATAATTCACGGTCGACAACGCCACGATCTTCCCGACTGAGGCAAGCGGTTTCGCGGACCAGGATGGTGGCACGCCATTCGTTGAGATCGCCTGCCAGCATACGGGCGAACAAATTCGGCATCTCGTGGACGACCGCTTCAGCGAATCCTAGTAAACGGTTGCCCTTGTGCGGCGATTCGAACCGCGCCAGCGCCACTTCCGACGAAATACCCTCTCCTTGTTTACGTTTCGACATGCCCCGCTCGGCGCGCTCTGCTCGTCGTTTCGCTGCGAACTCTGCCGCAACCTTCGCCTGCAGTGCTGCGCACCCTGATTTGAGCCGCTCCAACGCGCCCAACACATCGACACTCTCGACGTCGGTGAGAGTGCCATCGCTTCCCACCAACTCGACTCGCATTGCGGTTATCCGGTCCGCCAACCCTGAAGAATCCCCCGACTCGAACATGCGTACTGCTTATCTGCTTAAGTGGAC
The DNA here is from genome assembly GCF_043944905.1 of Antrihabitans spumae. Lineage (NCBI taxonomy): Bacteria > Bacillati > Actinomycetota > Actinomycetes > Mycobacteriales > Nocardiaceae > Antrihabitans > Antrihabitans spumae. The sequence continues at coordinate 34 of NZ_JBIMSN010000063.1, read as the reverse complement.
TGATTCTTCAGAAGTCATCAAATGTGTTGCTGGA